>JADLAH010000103.1 GCA_020848315.1 Chitinophagales bacterium
AAACAGAATACAGTATTTTTGTGCGTGTCCTAAAACACGACCACACAACCAGCAATTTTATGTACAGTCAGCCACTTCACCTTTCTCCAATTGAAAATAAGTCTTTTTTAGTCACCGGCGGCGCCGGATTTATCGGTTCCAATATCACCGAATACCTGCTCGCCCACGGCGCAAAAGTACGTGTGATGGATAATCTGGCGACAGGCAATTACGACAACCTGAAGCCGTTTGAGGCGCATCCTCATTTTCAGTTTATGGAAGGCGATTTGAGAAATCCGGACGACTGTAAAAAAGCCTGTGAAGGGATGCAAGCGGTTTGCCATCAAGCGGCCATCGGTTCTGTGCCGCGTTCCATTAAAGATCCGATTACATCCAATGATGTCAATGTCGGCGGATTTGTAAATATGCTGACGGCCGCCAAAGACGAGGGTATCCGCCGTTTTGTGTATGCATCCTCTTCGTCCGTGTATGGCGACGAGCCGAATCTTCCCAAAAAGGAAGAACGCATCGGCAACCCGTTGTCCCCTTATGCAGTTACAAAATACACCAATGAAGTATATGCCGGTGTGTTTGCGCGCTGCTATCAGATGGAAATTATCGGACTGCGCTATTTCAATGTATTCGGGCCCAAACAGGACCCATATGGCGAGTACGCGGCGGTCATGCCCTTGTTTATCCGGGATTTACTGAATAATCAATCGCCATATATCAACGGCGACGGGGAGCAGACCCGCGATTTTACTTTTGTGCACAATGCCGTGCAGGCAAATATTCTCGGACTGACGACGGAAAATCCCGATGCCTGCAATCAGGCGTATAACGTGGCATTCGGCGAACGATTCACCATCAACCAGATGTTTGAAGCTATCCGTCAGTATCTGCAGAAAGAGATACAGCCCATCTATCGCGAACCGCGCGCCGGTGATATCCGCGACTCGCTGGCAGATATCTCAAAAGCCCGGCAGTTGCTGGGATATCAGCCGCAATATTCATTTGAGCAGGGATTGCCGCTGACGATAGAATATTTCAAAAAAATATTTGGATAAGCCTCATTGGCTTAAAAAATGTGAATTTTAGCCACTTACGTGCAAATTAAAACCATTTACAACACCGGAATAGGTGCTTTTGTTCCTTAATTCTGTATCTTTGTTGTCCTTATAACACACTCTTTTTGATGAAGGGACTAAAAATGGTTTGCCTGTTCGTAACGCTCCAGTTCGGTGCCGTGACTGCATTTTCTCAGGAAAATGAGTTTGGCTGTTGGGGCGGCTCGTCCGTATATGTCGGCGACCTGAATCCCACTTTTTCCTTCAAAAATGCCCGCTGGGCCACCGGAATTTTTTACCGCCACAATCTGAACGACCGCATGGCTGTCAGAGCCGCGATGAATTACGGTTTTATCGAAGGTAATGACAGCAGAATAAAACGTTTGCCGTATCTGCAGGCCAGAAACCTCAATTTTAAATCGCACATCGCGGAGTTTGCTACCACTTTTGAAGTCAATTTTTTCCGTTACTCATTGGTGGAATCTAAAGATACCAAGCGCTGGACGCCTTACCTTTTTATGGGTGCGAGTATTTTTTATTACAATCCCTACACCTACCTCGGAAGTGATAAGTATCGTCTGGAAACGATTGGCACCGAAGGGCAGAAAACAGCGAACAGGCCGACTAAAAACAAAGGATATGACAACTATGCCATCAGCATTCCTTATGGGGTGGGCATCAAAGTGGGATTGACTAATAATTGGGCGATAGGCATCGAAGCCAGCAGCCGCATTTCATTTTCCGATTACCTGGATGACGTAAGCGGTGTATATGCGGAACCTGATGATATCAACTTTTTTGTGGACGGACAGAACATCGCGTTGGATTTGCACGACCGTTCGGCAACGGGCATCGGCATTCCAGGAAAACAGCGGGGTACCAGCAAGGATAAGGATCGTTTTATATTCGTGGGACTGACCTTGTCATATACCATCAATCAGCTATCGAAATGTCCTAAAGTATTTTAAAAACTATTGTATCATTTTAAATTGACCATCACCAACTTGAAAACCACGGAAATAATAGCGTATAAGGAAAAGATTGACAGCACGAGATTGCCGCAGCATATTGCTATTATCATGGATGGCAATGGCCGTTGGGCAAAAGCACAGGGCAAACATCGCATCTTCGGACATAAGAATGGCGTGAAGGCAGTGCGGGAAGTGACGGAAGGTTGCGCTGAGATAGGGGTGAAATACCTCACGCTATATGCCTTCTCCACAGAAAACTGGAACCGCCCCAAAACAGAGGTGTCCGCACTGATGCAACTGTTGTTCCTCACCATCGGAAAAGAAATTAAGACACTCCAGAAAAACAATATCCGCCTCAACGTTATCGGACACATCAACGACCTGCCGGAAAGCAACAGAAAAGCCTTGCAGGAAGTGATGGAAGCCACCAAAAACAATACGCGCATGACCCTCACGCTGGCACTCAGCTATGGCTCGCGCGAAGAAATCGCGGAAGCGGTGCGCAAGATGGCGGCAGATTATAAAGACGGTAAGATCAGTATGCAAGAGATTACACAGGAGACCATCGGTGCACATCTCTACACACACGATATGCCGGATCCGGAA
Organism: Chitinophagales bacterium; assembly: GCA_020848315.1. GTDB lineage: Bacteria > Bacteroidota > Bacteroidia > Chitinophagales > JADIYW01 > JADJSS01. The sequence continues at coordinate 2,624 of JADLAH010000103.1, forward strand.
TTGATGATTCGCACCAGCGGCGAGCATCGCATCAGCAACTTCCTGCTGTGGCAGATGGCCTACACGGAATTGTATTTCACCGAGAAATTCTGGCCGGAGTTTGAAAGAAATGATTTATTCAAAGCTATATACGATTTTCAACACAGAGAGAGAAGATTTGGTATGATCAGCGAACAATTAAAAGAACAAGAAACTACGAACGATTAACATGAACATGACGCTAAAAAAATATACGCTGCTCTGGTTGATAGGATGCTGGTTCGTTGCCAGACCGGCAATGGCTCAAACCGCGGATTCCGTTTTAATGAATTACAAGGAGCCTAAAAAATTCAAGGTGGCCGCCATGGATATTGTGGGAACGCAATTCCTCGACAAAAGTATTATCCGTTCACTTACGGGTATCAAAGTAGGGGAAAGTATTACCGTTCCGGGGGATGATATCACCAAATGTATCAAAAATCTCTGGAAACAGGGCCTTTTCGGCGATATTAAAGTATATGCCAGCAAAGTGGAAGGCGACAGCATTTTTCTGACAGTCAGTGTTTTGGAAAAACCAAGGCTGAATGATATCACCATCAAGGGCATCAAGAAAGGGGACGCAGATGAAATCAAGAAAAAGCTGGAAGTGCTGCGCGGAAAACCGCTCACCGACGCGTTGAAAACAAATATCCGCAACACCGTTATCGATCAGTATGAAGATAAATCCTTCCTGAATCCGATTATCGATATCACCGAGAAAAAAGATGAAGGACTCGTGAACAGCAGTTCGTTGCTGGTAGTTGTGGACAAAGGGTCTAAAGTAAAAATTGACGATATCGAATTTGTGGGACGCGTCAACGGAGAACTCAGCAAAATGAGAAAGGCCATGAAGGATACGCGTGAGCGTTCCAAAGTGGAACTGCGCATCAAGGATGGCAGAAGCCGCAAACAGAAAGCGAAAGACGGTATTTATTCTTTGGTAAATCTCAATTCCAATTCCGTAAAATCTTTCTTCCAGGAGAGATTCCGGCTCACGTTTAAAGGTTCCAAATTTAATGAACGCAAATACGAAGCAGACAAACAAAGCCTTATCAGCTACTATAACAACAATGGTTACCGCGATGCAAAAATCGTTACAGATACGGTTGTTAATAATGATAATGGCAATGTCAGCATCCGCATTGAACTGAATGAAGGTCCGAGATATTATTTCAGAAACATCACCTACAAAGGCAATGCGAAGTTCCCGGATGAAACACTGAACAAAGTCCTCAATATCAAAAAAGGAGATGTCTATAATGTAGAATTGTTGCAGAAAAGACTCAGCATGGATCCGGATGGCGGCGATATCAGTTCTCTCTATTATGACGACGGATACCTGTTCTTCAGTATCAATCCGGTGGAAATTGCGGTAGAAAATGATTCTATTGACATTGAAATCAGAATCAACGAAGGACCACAGGCGACGATTAAAAATATCATCATCGAAGGCAACGATAAAACCAATGAACACGTTATCCGACGTGAAATCAGAACCTATCCGGGCGATAAATTCAGTCGCTCAGATCTCATCCGCTCACAGCGCG
>JADLAH010000104.1 GCA_020848315.1 Chitinophagales bacterium
AGGAGCTGCTGCTTTTTTAGGAGCTGCTGCTTTTTTTGCAGGAGCTGCCGCTTTTTTAGGAGCTGCTGCTTTTTTTGCAGGAGCTGCCGCTTTCTTAGCAGGAGCTGCTTTTTTTGCAGGAGCTGCTGCTTTTTTTGCTGCTGGCTTTGCGCTTGCTGTTTTCTTTGCCATTGCTGTTTAGTTTTTTTTGTTGTTTCATTTTTATACAGTTGAAACGATGCTGTCAGTGTATTTTATTTTTTAAGCAGATTGAAATACACTCTTAAAACTTCTGCTATATAAAAGTAATACAATATTTAGTCGATGCAAGACTTGAGTTATTCATATTTGTTAATAATTGTGGAAAACGATGGTTCCGATTGCATTGATTTCAAGTCATTTACAAATGTTTTATTGTGACAAAAAAGACCTTCATTATATGGTTTAATTTTGTCGTGCGTGATTTATAAAATCGATACAGAAAATATGCATCCTTTCAAAACACCAGTAAATACTGTATGTTTCATTGATCAAAACATGTTTTTATAAATTGCACACAGTAATTTTTTTACTGTTCAGTGGTATATCTATGAATTGATTATCCAAAAAAAATTATCTGCAAGCTGCAACATACTACATCACTGTTGTGTGAAAAAAAAAATTTAGTCAATGTGAATTTTTTCACTGAAAAATAAATTTGGAAACATCACCACTCCTTGGGCAAAACAAAAAATAAGAAATCAAACGCAGCGAACAGCCAAACTATTACGTAACTTTCGGCGATAAATATTTACTGTGAAAAAATTCATTCCGCTATTTATTGCTGTTTCTGGTTGTTTGTTTTTTTATGCCTGTTCATCGTGTAACAAGCAAAAAAAACAAGAGAAAGAATTGTCCGTTAATGAAATTAAAGAGGCTTATAAATTGCTGCCAAGCGAACAGCAGAATGTAATAGATGTGGTCTATCAGTGGAATGCCGCCCACGATTCCGGCAAACTGGATTTGCTGACAGATTATTACAACGATCCTGTTTTCTTTTTCAAAAAAAGAATCCCGCGTGCTTCCGTCGTCGCTGCTAAAAAGAATAAAATAATGCGCGCGGATTCGTATCGCGAAAAAATCATCGGACGCATCGGCATCTATCCTTCCGATACCGGAGATTACAAATGCGAATTCCTCAAGCTCGTTACCATCAACAACAAACCCAGTGTTTACCATTCTTATTTGATTATGGAAAAACAGGCCGACAGCACCTGGCGAATTATTGTGGAAAGCGACAAAGAAGCAGATGCCAGACCGGAACTAGTTTCTCTATTTGAAAAATTTGAAGAAAGCGATGATCAGTCTACCGGTGATTTCAACGGCGACGGACAAAAGGAAGATCTGATTGTTATCAAACCGCAACAGGATTCTTCCGGCAGATATTTATCTACTACCACCAAAATATCCTTCACCAACTTCGACCTGCCGGAAATTGATATTCCAAATTGCATAGGCGTGAATGTACTGAATGAAAATGACGTGGACGGAGACGGCTCCGATGATTTTTCCGTAGTGGTCAAAAAGCCGGACGGAGAAGTGGGCGATGTTTTGCTCTACAGTTTCAAACGCGGCAAATGGCAGATTTTATCCAAATTCCGCGCGCCGTCTGAAGAAGTTTTTGCATCGCGTCAGCAGCTGATTGAATTTGCCGGAAACGGAAATATCAAAGTGCGGACTATCGGAAAAACTACCGACAACCGCGATACACTTATCATTGAAATAATTTCCACCTGGTAATTATACAGCATGTATATTCCGAAACATTACGAACAGAAAGACAGGGAAAAACTGCTGGATTTTATGCGGGCATTTCCTTTTGCCGTAATGGTTTCCGCCGCAGGTGAAAAACCGGTGGGCACACATCTTCCTTTTGTGACGGAAGCGGACGAAGACACGCTCTTTTTATACTCGCACCTGTCGTTGGCCAATCCGCAGTGGAAGTCTGTTTCAAATCAGCAACTGCTGGTTATTTTTTCGGAACCGCACGCCTACATTTCTCCTTCTTTATATGCACACACCAAAAATGTGCCCACATGGAATTACATTGCGGTACATGCATACGGCAGCGTAGAGTGGTTTCACGACGACGAAACCAAACTGCATATCCTGCAAAAGCAAATGGCCTCCCATGAAGAAGCTTATCTGAAGCAGTTCTCCGAATTGCCGGCAACGTATCTACAGAACTTACTGAAAGGAATTGTCGCATTCCGCATTCGTGTAGAAGAATTACAGGGAAAAGAAAAACTCTCTCAAAACAAAACGGAACAGGAAAGACAAGATATCCGGGAACATCTGCTCCGCAGTGAGGATGGCTCTGCCAGAGAAATCGGAGAGCGGATGTGATAAAAATCATATACACAGTGCGCCATTAGCCTTAACTTTGTGCATGTCTTCTTATCAACTGATAGAAAAATATAATATCCCGATTCCGAGATACACCAGCTATCCAACAGTTCCTTTCTGGAAAGAAGGAATGGACAATGCCGATGACTGGACTTTCCAAATTCAGAAAGCTATTCGTGCCGGCAAAACAGCGGAAGGCATCAGTCTCTATATCCATCTTCCGTTTTGCGAACAGCTTTGCACTTATTGTGGCTGCAACAAACGCATTACCAAAAACCATCAGGTGGAAGAAGTGTACATGGCAGCTCTGCTGAAAGAATGGGAAATGTACAAAGCCATCTTTGGTCCGGCACTGGTGGTGCGCGAACTTCATCTCGGCGGCGGCACACCTACCTTTTTCAGTCCGGAAAATCTTACCCATTTGCTGAAGAATATGTTTCATGGTGTAAGCATCCATCCGGAACGGGAATTCAGTTTTGAGGGACATCCGAACAATACCTCGCGGGCACATCTGCAGGCTCTATATGAAATCGGTTTCCGGCGCGTGAGTTTCGGTGTGCAGGATTTGGACACAAAAGTGCAGACTGCCATCAACAGGATACAGCCTTTTGAAAAAACGAAACAAGTCACCGACTGGGCGCGCGAAATCGGCTATACTTCCGTCAACTTCGATTTGATTTACGGACTACCTTTCCAAACCTTGGAAAGTGTGCGCAATACCATTTCTTCCGTCATTTCCCTGCGACCCGACCGCATTGCGTTTTATTCCTATGCGCACGTGCCCTGGACAAAAAAGTCGCAGCGGGCCTACGACGAAAACGACCTGCCGAAAGGAAAAGAAAAATACGCGCTCTATGAATTGGGTCGCGAGTTGTTTGCGGCTGCTGGTTATGCGGATGTAGGCATGGACCACTTCGCACTGCCCGGTGATGAATTGCTGCTCAGCAAGGAAAAAGGCACCCTGCATCGCAACTTTATGGGATATACCACCACCAACACAGAAGTTTTAATCGGATTGGGTGTCTCTGCTATCAGCGATGTATTCTATGGCTTCCGGCAGAATGTAAAAACGGTGGAAGAATACTATGCCGAACTGGAGAAGAACAAACTGCCGGTATACAGAGGCATCGATCTTGCGGAAGAAGATATCCTGTACCGGAAACATATCCTGAACATCGCGTGCAAAGGACATACCGTCTGGAAAAATGAAATAGCAGCCACCCCAAAAATGAAAGCGCAATTAATAGACCTGCAAGAGGACGGACTCATCACCTTGGGCGACGATGAACTTCAGGTGACCTCGACAGGATGGAATTTTCTCCGCAACATCTGCACCGTTTTTGATAAAAAAATGAACGATGCAACTCCCGGTTCGGATGATAACCCCAAATTCAGTCAGGCGGTTTAATTTTTACAACGTAGTGAATGCTGCATATTATATGCACGGAATGTAGTATTTTCACTCAATGGCAGCTTGGTATCAAACTACGACAATCTATCAGATTTATCCGCGCTCTTATAAAGACAGTAATGGCGATGGCATCGGCGATTTACAGGGCATAATACAGCAACTGGATTATATCCGCGACATGGGATTTGAAACCATCTGGCTGTCGCCTTTTTATACCTCTCCGCAGGTAGATGTTGGCTACGACATTGCCGACTACCGCAACATCGCGCCGGAATACGGCACCATGGCGGATGCGGAACAGTTGATAGAGGAAGTGCATCGCCGCGGGATGAAAATCGTTTTCGATATGGTGATGAACCATACCTCCGATCAGCATCCGTGGTTCAGGGAATCCTGCACGTCCCGCGACAATCCAAAAGCAGATTGGTACATCTGGCGCGACCAGCCCAACAACTGGAAATCCATACTGGGGCCGAAAGGGTGGCATTACTGCGAAGCGCGGAATCAATATTACTATGCTTCCTTCCTGCCTTTTCAGCCGGATCTGAATTACCGCAATCCGGAAGTGAAAAAAGAAATGTTCGATACCTGCCGGTTCTGGTTGCAGAAAGGCGTCGACGGCTTCCGGCTTGATATTTTCAATTGCATTATCAAAGACAAAGATTTCCGCGATAATCCGTTTTCTCTTTTGCATCCGATTCCGAGCGAAGAATATCCGGGCGGCAATTTCCAGATCAGAAAATACTCTCTGAATCAGGAAGAAAATTTCGTGCTGGCACAAGAACTGCGACAGGTGGTCGATGAATTTCAACCCGACAGAATGCTGCTGGGAGAGGTGTTCGGCGGACATGAAAATGTAAAACAATATCTCGGAAAAAAACAGGACGGACTACATCTTGTTTTCCTGTTTGATATCCTGTTTTTTAAATTCAAGGCTTCCTATTTCCGGAAAAAAATTGCCGAATTCGAACATCACTATCCTGCCCCGAATATACCTACCATCGTTTTCAGCAACCACGACCAGTTGCGCAGCATGCGCAGAATCGGCAATGATATGCAAAAAGCTAAACTGCTGGCAATGCTGCAAAGCACAGTGAGAGCCGTGCCGACTTTTTACTACGGAGAAGAAGTGGGCATGACCAACGGATATATTCCCATCAAAGAGGGCGTAGATGCCATGTGCAAGACATTCGGCTGGGTGCCGCAGTTTATTGCCGACCGGCTGCCGGTGGCCATCAACCGCGATGTCTGCCGCACGCCGATGCAGTGGAATACACAAAAAAATGCCGGTTTTTCCACCGCCGACAAAACATGGCTGCCGGTGAACAAAGAACTGGACAACCGGAATGTGGCGCAACAACTGCAACAACCCGATTCCCTGCTGCACACCTACCGGTCATTGCTGGCCATCCGCAAAAAGGAAAAGGCATTACATCAGGGCGATATTGAAATCATAAACGCCGGCAACGACCAGATTCTGGCGTATGTGCGCACTTTTGAAAAGGAAAAACTATTGGTTTTTCTCAATTTTTCCGCAAAAAAAATAACGGTGCAGGTCAAACAACCGGTACAGGAACTCGTATTTGCCCTTCAAAATGTAGAATTTTCGCCGCATACTTACATTTTATCAGGTTATAATGGAATTATTTTAAAAATCTGATTTATTTTTAATACTTGATTTAATGCAAACGCTTATGTCAGAAACGCAGGATTATCACATCATTGAGAAATTCAGGGAAATGGTAGAAAAACGCTACGATTTCGAAGAATTGAAACAAAGATTCGAATTGCCGGAGTCCATCACGGAAGAAATAGTGGATGAAATAGAAACCTACTTCCTGACCACCATTTATCCGCCGGCTCCGGAACGGAAAGAACTGGAAGAAGCTTTTCAGGATTTAGCTTCCTATGTCAAACAACCTAAAAAAATATGGGGACTTTTCGGCGATATGGCACGTGCGTTATTCAAGTTCGGACGCCATTTCATGGCGGCGATGCGCGCCGGCATGGATGCCATGGATTCTTTCGTAGGTGCCAAGAATTTTGAAACCTCGATGGCCGAAATTGCCAATAAACACGGCATTCGCCCGCCGATGAGTGACGAGGATTTTGAAGACTCCATGTATCAGCTGCCGAGGGAAGAGGTGGAAAAATTCATCGGTGATGTGCGCAGCCTTTTCGGCGCGATGGTAAATACCGTATTGCTGCAAAAAACGTTGGATATTCTGACACACGTGATAGAAACAATGGAACACAAACCGCATGTTTTCCCTAAAAAAGATGTGGACGGCATCAAACTGGGACGCAATCTGCTGCAGCGCGGATACGATATTTTCTCAAAATACGATGAGCCGACTAAAAAGGCCATCGTTGAATTTATTTATAAAAACGAAATGTGGTATGTGGACTATGTATACCGCAAAAAGGAAGGAAATTAATACTTTCTGATTTTTTATTTAAGAAACTTTTACATTTGCCTCCGGGCTTATGTAGTAATTTTGAATTCACGTTATGGCAAAAAAAATCATTTACACAGACGATGCGCCTGAACCTATCGGACCGTATTCTCAGGCAGTGTCCGTCAACGGGATGGTATTCGTTTCCGGACAGATTCCACTCGACCCGTTTTCCGGCACACTGGTACAGGGCTCTATCGAAGAGGAAACCGAACAGGTGATGGCGAATCTGCAGGCAATTCTGAATGCGGCGGAAATGGACTTCGCCAATGTGGTAAAATGTTCGATTTTTCTCGCTGACATGCACGACTTCCCGAAAGTGAACGAAGTATACGGTCGCTATTTCAAACAAGCGCCGCCTGCCCGCGAAACGGTGGAAGTAAGTATGTTGCCGAAAAATGCACGCGTGGAAATATCGTGTATTGCCATTCGTTAAACATTAAAAATAAACCCATGAAGCATTTACAAAGATGGTGTCTGTTTATCGGTGTGTGTTTTTTCGTCAGTGCAAAATCCATGGCTGCCGACAGCATACAGGTATGCACACAGGCTAAAGCCGCAGCTGACACCGCCCGCAAGAACGGACGCATGGGTTTCTTTAAAGCCAGCAAACTCAAACCAAACGAAATTTACCGATACGATATAGACAGTAAATGCTATAAAAAAACGCTCTTATCGGATTCTTCCATTCATACAGCTTATCGTTCCTGCTTCAATGAAAGCATGCAGACATCGCTTGATTCTGTTTTCAAACTCGACTTTTTCGGAAAAGCAGATTCCATTCTGAAGAGCTACGACAAAAGCGGCAGAGGCTACAAAAACGCGGATTTTCCGGAAGGAGCCGGCGCGCTGCAAAAATTTGTAGACAAAAAAGTGGATTTACCGAGAGATGTTCAACTCAGCGACTCCGGAAAGGTAGTCCGTGTATTCTATTCCTTCATTATTGACGAAACGGGAAAACTCAGCGACTTCAAACTGTTGAAATCCAACTGCAAAGCTTGTGAAGCGCCTGTACTGGAAGCCCTGCAAAAACTGCCGGCATTTATGCCTGCCACTGAAGCGGGTCAACCGAAAAAAGTGAAATACATTTTCCCATATATCAAACCGCTTTAAGCCTTTTTATCCTCTGTTGATTTTACCATCAGCGAAGCTATTACAGATATAGCCAGGATGGTGACGATAATCAGCAAAGACAGCAATACCGGTACTTTATAGAAATCCACTATCGACATTTTTGTACCCACAAAAATGAGGATGGCGGCAAGTCCGTATTTGAGATAAACAAAATACTGAGTAATACCGGACAGTGCGAAATAGAGGGAACGCAAACCCATGATGGCAAATACGTTGGAGGTATACACGATAAACGGATCTTTGGAAATAGCCAGAATGGCCGGGATGGAATCCACCGCGAAGATAAGGTCGGTAAATTCTATCAGCACCAGCACCAGCAACAATGGTGTTGCAATGGTTTTCGCGCCCTGCTTAATGATGAATTTATCGCCGTGCAACTCGTTCGATACCGGCAAAATCTTGCGCACCAGCTTAATCAGCGGGTTTTTTTCGGGTTCTATCGGCTTGTCTTCCTGGAACAGCATTTTGAAACCCGTAAAAATCAGGAAACCGCCGAAAATATAGATAATCCAATGGAATTTGGA
>JADLAH010000105.1 GCA_020848315.1 Chitinophagales bacterium
TCTACCTGGTCTACTACACCCAGTTTAAAGCCCATTGTGTAATCGCGCTGAGTGCGCTTTGTAACTTTGTTTGTTAAAGGTTCCATAAATAAGTCGGTTTTGTGTCAACTTATTTCAGGACGGGACAAACGGATATAAAAAGCCTGACAGTTTTGTCAGGCTTTTTCTGTTATGGTACAATATTTGAATCATTATTTCGTATAATCATTATGAAAATCAGGCTGCTTGTGCTTTGTATATTTCCACTGGCTGTATATGCCGGCGGCAACGGCTATATCAAAGATTTCAAGTCCTACCGGCAGGATACTTCCTATTTTACCCGAAAGGTGTATACTGAACACACGTGGCAAACATTTTTTGCATTGCCGGAAGTCAACCGCAGCATTGATCCGAAATCGCCGGACATCCACCTGCTGAATGCCTGTCTGTTCTTCGCGGCCAATCAGTTGCGGGAAAAGCAGCAGCTAAAGCCCTTGGCCATCGACTTCACCCTGAGAGATGCCGCCGCCGCGCACAGCTTTCAGATGAGCAGCCGGCATTTCTTCAGCCACCAGAATCCCTATGTGCCCGCTTTGAAGAATCCTGCCACGAGACTGGAATTGTTTCAGATAGATTTTGACATGCAGGCGGAAAACTGTCATATGCGTACCCTGGAAGAAGATGAGTTCACCTACAAGGAACTTGCCAGAGACATCATCCAGGGTTTTTACAACTCCAAACCGCACCGCGAGAATCTGCTTACGCCGGAATTTTCATACAGTTCGGATGCTGCTGCCATCAGTAAAAAAGGGAGTAACTACTTGCTGTATGTCACCCAAAATTTTTATGACTGATGATATTTTTAACCTGCCGTGAACTTTTTTAAAGTTTTTAACATTTACAAGATATATCTGATTACTATACACTTTGTTAAATTAACGCTTTTATACTAACTTTATCCTATGATGCGCTGGTACGCCTTTCTTTTATCTTCCTTGCTGTCGGCCAGTATGTTGGCTACACAGTCGGTGAAGACATTGGATAAAGTGAACGGCAAGACCAACGGCACGCCTTGTGTGCAGGCTTTTCTCAACGCGGATTTGTTACAGGACGGTGTATTTCTCTCCAAAAAATCAAAAGGCATTATCACCGTTACCAAAGATAAAGTCAACAAGATTTATTTCAATGTGACCTTGAAATCCAATATCGGCAAGAAAGACGAACCACCGATTTATCTTCGTTTCATCAAACAGAAGCAACTCGATATCAGCGAAATTCTGGAATACGCCGAAGAAGGCGATGAAATCTACATCGAAGAATTTGTGCCATCACTGAATAAGATCAATCTGAATTGCACACCTGCCAGTATTATTGTGGGCAGTAATCTTTAGTATGCTATCGTGCCACGATAATCGTGGCACGAGTATGGCGTTCGTGCCTTTGGTACTATTCCTTTACGATTAATCCATAAATGGCTTGTCGCTGGCGAGGATGCAACGGGAAATCCGCAGAAGAGCCAGGTTTATGAAAAGCACAGCAATAGCTGCAAAATGAACGAAGGGCGGCTATCAGCATTGGTGTTCATTTTATCAGCGGTTGATTTTTGAGGAACGAAAAAAATCAAATTGCCTTGCTTTTCATAAATGCTTTTTGGGCACTTTTTGGCAGCAAAAAGTGACAAAGTAAATTAATCCATAAGTTGTTGGTGAAGAACACCAACAACAGCGACCGGGCGCTATCGTGCCACGATAATCGTGGCACGAAGAACAACAACCTCGCAACTTACATTTTTTTCCTGCCTTTATTCGCCATCAAACAATTATCTTCGCGTTTCGTTATACGGTAGCATGGATTTGCAACAACTCCTGTTCCTGTTTCGCGATGATGCGCGCACTCAGGAACTTATTCAACACCTTTCCGCCCCGCAAGCCCGCGTCTTGCTGCAGGGAACTATTGGCTCCGCGCCCAATTTCATCACAGCAGCACTCTTCATGCAGTCGGATATCACCCAGCTGATTGTGGCCAACGATGCCGAGGAAGCCCAGTATATTCAGAACGACCTGCAAAATCTGTTGGAGAAAAAGGAAATTCTGCTGCTGCCGTCTTCGTATAAAAAACCGGGACACTTTTCCGATCTGAACAACCATCACATCCTGCTGCGGGCACAGACGCTGAACGCGCTGATGAATGCCAAAAAAGGCGGCGAAATCATCGTCACTTTCCCGGAAGCCTTGCAGGAACTGCTGGTGCGCAAGGAAAAGCTGATAGAAAACACGCTGTTCCTGAAAACCGGTGAGAAAATCAACGTGGACTTCATGCTCGACCTGCTCATCGAATACGGATTTCACCGCACCGATTTCGTGTATGAACCGGGCGAGTTCTCCATCCGCGGCGGCATCATCGACGTATTTTCCTTCGGCAATGAACTGCCTTACCGCATCGAGCTGTTTGACGATGAGGTGGAAAGTCTCCGCACCTTCGATCCGGAAACACAACTGTCGCAGCGAAAGATTTCGGAGCTTACCATCATCCCCAATATCAACGAGCATTTTACGCAGGAAACCATTTCCACTTTGTTTGAATTCCTGCCGGATAACACGGTGATATGGCTCCGCGACCTGACTTTATTCCGAGAGCTCACCGCCAAAAATTACGACCGCGCACTGGAAGAATACGAGCGGCTGAACAACAGCACTAAAGCAAAAAAAGAAGAGGAGCATCCGTTCCTCCACAAAACTTTGACCCAAATATTGCTGTCGCCGGAAGCGCTGGATGAGGAAACAGAACGCCACCGGCTGATATTGCTCCGAAGCGAAGCGTCTTTGCTGCAGACAGGCGCAGATCAGGTGCCCGTGATTACCTATCAGCAACAGCCGCAGCCTTCCTTCAACCGCAACTTCGATTTGCTGATACAGGATTTTATCCAACATCAGAAAGCGCAGTTCCAGACTTTTATATTCTCCGAAAATGCCCGGCAGATCGAGCGTTTTCACCATATTTTTGAAGACAAAAAAGCGGCGGTTCATTTTCATCCCTGCTATATCGATCTGGCGCAGGGATTTATCGACAGAGACCTGCAGATAGCCTGCTACACCGATCATCAGATTTTCGATCGCTATCACAAATACAAAACGAAGGCCGGATTCAACCGCACCAAGGCCATCACGATACGGCAACTGAAAGACCTGAATCCGGGCGATTATGTCACGCATATCGATCATGGTATCGGCGTATTTTCCGGACTGGAAAAAGTCACCGTCAACGGACAATCGCAGGAGATGGTGCGGCTGATTTACAAAGACCAGGATTTGCTGTATGTCAACATCAATTCCTTACATAAAATCTCGAAATACACCGGCAAGGAAGGCCATATTCCGAAGGTCAATAAACTGGGCAGCGATGCCTGGACCAACCTGAAAAACAAGACCAAGAAGAAAGTCAAGGATATTGCCGCCGAGCTGATTAAACTGTACGCGCAGCGCAGGATGGCACCGGGACATGCTTTTGCCAAAGATTCCTACCTGCAGGACGAACTGGAAGCTTCTTTCATGTATGAAGATACACCTGACCAATACAGGGCCACACAGGAAGTGAAAGCGGATATGGAAAAACCGCATCCGATGGACCGATTGGTCTGCGGGGATGTAGGCTTTGGCAAAACGGAAGTAGCCATACGGGCGGCCTTCAAGGCGGTTTGCGATGGCAAACAGGTGGCGGTGCTCGTGCCGACGACCATTCTGGCGTGGCAACATTACAAGACATTTTCCGCCAGACTGAAGGAGTTTGCAACGACGGTGGATTTCCTCAACCGCTTCAAATCGGCGAAAGAAAAAAAGGAAACGCTGGAGCGCGTGAAAGAAGGAAAAGTGGATATTCTGATCGGCACCCACGCCTTGCTGAATAAAGAACTGGTGTTTAAAAATCTGGGATTGCTGATAATCGATGAAGAACAGAAATTCGGGGTGACGGCCAAGGAAAAACTGCGGCAGTTATCGGCCAACGTGGATACGCTGACACTGACGGCCACACCGATTCCGCGCACCCTGAAATTCTCGCTGATGGGCGCGCGCGATTTGTCGAATATCCTTACGCCACCGCCGAACCGCATACCTATCACCACCGAAGTGCAGACCTTTGATGTGAAGAACATCAAAGAAATCATTGAGTTTGAAGTATACCGCGGCGGACAGGTTTATTTCGTGCACAACCGCGTGAAAGACCTGCCTGAACTGGAGGCCGTGCTGCGCAGGCTGGTGCCGGACGTGACGATTAAGTCGGCACACGGACAACTCGGCGGCGACCAGCTGGAAGATATCATGCTGGAGTTTATCAACGGCGATTTTGATGTGTTGCTGAGTACGAATATCGTGGAAAGCGGATTGGATATTCCGAACGCGAATACGATTATCATCAACAATGCGCACCACTTCGGCCTCAGTGATCTGCATCAGCTGCGGGGCAGGGTAGGGCGTTCCAACAAGAAAGCTTTTTGTTATCTGCTGGCACCGCCGAAATCGACGCTGACGGACGAGGCTAAAAAACGACTGCAAACGCTGGAAGAATTTTCAGACTTAGGCTCCGGATTTCAGATTGCGATGCGCGACATGGATATCCGCGGAGCGGGCAATCTGCTGGGCGGCGAACAGAGTGGCTTTATCGTGGATATCGGCTATGAAATGTATCACAAAATCCTGGATGAAGCCATTCAGGAACTGAAATATACCGACTTCAAAGATGTGTTTAAGGAACAGATTGAAGCGCAGCAGCAGTTTGTGTACGACTGCACCATTGATACGGATGTGGAGATGTTGATTCCGCCGGAATATGTGCAGAATACGGAAGAAAGGCTGCGTCTGTACACGGAACTGGATGCCATTGAAACGGAAGAGAAATTGCAGACTTTTGCGCGCAAACTGGAGGATCGTTTCGGCAAGCTTCCGAGACAAATTAATGAGTTGTTCGACGGTCTGCGCATCCGCTGGATAGCGAAGAAAATCGGATTTGAGCGCATTATTCTGAAAAACGGAAAACTGCGTTGTTACTTTCTGGAAAACCCGAAATCGCCGTATTACGAAAGCCCGTATTTCCCGAAAGTGATGGCACACATACAGTCGTCGAAAAAGAAGTGCACCCTGAAACAAAGCGGCAACAGTTTGATATTAGTGTATGACAACATCAAAACCATGCACGAAACCGAAATCATCTTCAAGGATATAGATGAGAAGGTGTTCGGAGTGTAATGGATAATGGAAAATGAAAAATGGAAAATTAGTCCGCGGTCGACAGTCCACCGATTCCGCGACGTTGCTTCCCCTCCTTGGAGGGGACCGAGGGGTGGGTTCTCCGCGACGCCATCTAAGTACTAACTACTAAGTACTCTCACCAACACACTCGAGAGGGGAAATGGAAAATTAGTCCGCGGTCGACAGTCCACCGTCCACCATTTCCGCAAAATTATCTCAAATCTCGTTTCTACACAATTGGCTAATTCGCTAATCAACTAATTAACTCATTCGCTAATTATTCCGCGACGCCGTCTAAGTACTAAATACTAACTACTAAGTACTCTCTACGGCACCCACACCTTCACGGATTCCATGTCATCACCGGAAAGCAGTTGAATGATGTAAACACCTTTCGCCAGTGCCGGCATCTGCATATTGTATCGGTTATAACCGCGTTGTGCCACTTGTTTTTCCTGCATCAGCAATTTGCCCGATACTTCATATAGTCGTATCTGGATATCTTTCGTGCTATTCGTCGTTGCCTCCACTACGATACCATCCGGTGTGTGATAAGCATTCCAGCCATTCACCTCGCGGCAGCGAACATACACCAGCGAATACATGGTGCGTTTGCCACTCTGGTCTACTTCTGTCAGTCGGTAGTAATTGCTATTGGAAACGGTTCCCGTGTCGAGTACGCTGTAGTTTCTAACCGTACTGGAATTGACCGCTGCCGGCACGTAAGCCACCGTTTCAAAACGGGCGGCATCCAGTGAACGTTCCAGGATAAAATAACTGCTGTTGAACTCGGTAGCCGTTGTCCAGCGCACTTCCACCA
>JADLAH010000106.1 GCA_020848315.1 Chitinophagales bacterium
CCCGCCTCTATTAATTTCCTGTATGTATAACTCCTACATTAAATAATGATTACGAAAGTGTTTATTGAAAAATTTACACTTTTTAAGGGATACGAATAGTTTTTTGATTGTGTATCTTTGCAGCAGATTTTTAAAGATGCAATCAATGAAACGTATTTTTGCAGTATGTCTGCTCGTTGTAGCGACTCAATTAGGCTTCGCTACAGGTGTCGTGAAAGGTAAAATCAGCGACGAAAAAACCCAGGAACCCCTTATCGGCGTAAACATTGAGTCGGGTGGCAAAGGTGTCATCTCCGATCTGAACGGAGAATATTCCTTTGAATTGCCGGAAGGCACCCACACCCTGATTTTCAGCTATCTGGGCTATATGGAACTCAAAAAAGAGGTCTCCGTACAGGAAGGTGTTACTACCGAACTGAATATCGGCATGGCCATCGAAGACAAAAACATATTAGGGAACGAAGTGGTTATCACCAGTTCCCTCTTTGAAAGGAAAGCCAGTGAAGAGGTGATTTCCATAGAAGTAATCAAACCCAAACTGATTGCCACCACCAATCCGCTGCGTATTGATGAGGTGGCACGCCGCGTACCGGGTCTGAACATCGCAGACGGACAGGCCAATATCCGCGCAGGTAGTGGTTGGTCTTATGGCGTCGGATCTCGTGTGGCCGTAGTATTAGATGGATTAACCATCCTTTCTCCGGACAGAGGCGACGTGAAATGGTATTTGCTGCCAACCGAAGCAGTGGGACAAATTGAAGTACTGAAAGGCGCTTCTTCCGTATTGTACGGTTCCTCCGCGATGAATGGTACTATCAGCTTGCAAACACAACGCCCGACCAAAACCCCTGTTACGCGTTTTACTGTGTTTCAGTCATTCATTACACCACCGAAACGCAAGGAAACAAAATGGTGGGACTTCCCTATTCCATCTGTCGGGATGACTTTCATGCGGGCGCACAAACCCAAAGACAATTTTGATTATACCGTCGGAGCCTCTCTGCTGCTCAACAATACCGCCTACAAAAACGGACTGGAATACCTTACTCGTTTCACCACCAGACTGCGCTGGACTTCCAAGAAAAATCCGATGCTGAGCTGGGGACTCGCGGGCTTGTTCATGTATAACAAAGAATACGAGTTCTTCTATTTCACCAACCATACAGATGGCGCATTCAAAGCTGCTGCAGACAATGATTTCGAAAATATCCGATTGACGGTAGATCCTTTTGTAACGATATACGATAAAAAGAAAAACAGACACGAGTTCAAAAGCAGAACCTACTTCAACCGTCCTTCTTTCAACACCAAAACAATTTTAGTGAACCTGAACTATCAGTTCAGCAAAAACTGGGCACACAAAAACCTGAACCTGACCACCGGTGTCGATGAGCAATTCCTGTGGATCAACATCCCTGCATTCGTGGGCGATGCTAAAAAAACGGGTAACCTCTTATCGACATTCCTGCAAGTGGATAAAAAATACAAACGTCTGACTCTGACCGGTGGCGTTCGTTTCGAACTCTTCAAATATGACGATATTATCGGCGTGACCGGCAGTGAGTTCAAAGATAAAAATGACAAACTCAAATTCTACCTTCCGGGACAATGGAGAGGTGGTTTGAACTATCAGGCGGCAAAAAACACCTATATCCGTTTCAACGTCGGACAAGCCTATCGCTTCCCGAGCTTCGCGGAACGCTTCGTGGATGAAAAAGTAGGCAGTCAGAGCCAGACTATTACAACAACTGTGTACGATACAATTCCGCCTTATATCTATGTAACAACAAATCAGACTACTATATCCCGTCCGCTGCTGGGCATCCTGCCAAATGACAACCTGAAACCGGAATACGGCTGGACGGCAGAAATTGGCTTCCAGCAAATCATCGCGCCTAAAAACAGACCGCACTACCGAGGTGTGTTTGACGCAGCCTTCTTCTGGCAGGAATATAAAAACCTGGTAGAAACCAATCTCGTTCCCGGAAGTGATAATGAAGCACTTATCAATCTACGATTCGACAACGTATCGAGGGCGAGAATAGCCGGTTGGGAGCTCAACTTTAAAAATGATCTCACCTTCAATAAACATGCAGCCACCTTTAACGTAGGCTATACGTACGCATTGCCGGCAGAGCTGAATTCTGAAACACCTTATGGCTTTGACAAAGTGGGGTCTTACCTGAAATATCTGTTCAAATATTCTACCAAACAATTCGGCAGCGATACTGCTCAGCAAATCCTGAAATACAGAAACAGACACCTGCTTACAATGGATATGGAATATACCTATAATGACTTCTTCACCATCGGTGTCGATGCCAGATATTACAGCAAAATGGAAAACTTCGACGCCATCTTTACCTTGTTGCCCGGCATCTCGGAATTCCTCGACCTGACTTCTAAAAAAGGCTATTTCGTTATGAATACCCGTACCTTCTTTACCCTGAAAAAGAAACACAACATCGGTGTTATCGTCAAGAATATCCTGAATACGGAATACTGGCTGAGGGCAGGAAAACTGGAGCAACCGCGCTCCATCACGCTGCAGTACCGACTCGAATTCTAAATCCGGAAAATATATCTCCTATAAATCCCTCCAATCCGGAGGGATTTATTATTTTTAAGCATGCATACGCCCGCTTATTCTTACTACAACCAACTGTTTAAAAATCTGTCGCTGCCACTGGCATGGTGCGACCTGGATTTACTGGATAAAAACATCGCTGATATCGCACAGAGAGCCGCCGGCAGTGGCAAAACCATCCGCGTAGCTTCCAAGTCGGTGCGCTGCACCGCCATTCTCCACCGCATCCTCGATAGCCATCCTATCTATCAGGGATTGATGTGTTTTTCGGGTGCGGAAGCCATCTGGCTGCTCAGCGAAGGCTTCGATGACCTGCTGCTCGGATATCCTATCGCGAACGCCGAAGATATCCGCACCATCTGCAAAGCGACCGCCAACGGAAAACGGATAATGCTGATGGTAGACAGTGAAGCACACCTGCAGCGTATCAGCGCTATCGCGCAGGAAGAAGGCGTAGTACAGCCCGTCTGCATCGACATTGATATGTCGACCGACTTTCCGGGCATCCACTTCGGTGTGCTGCGCTCACCGCTCACCACCGTTGCGAAAGGCAAAGCTTTCATAGACTCATTTGAGAAATATCCGCACGTTTCGCTGTCCGGGCTAATGGGCTACGAAGCGCAAATTGCCGGACTCGGTGAACGCAATCCGGCCAACGGTATCAAAAATCTCGTTATCCCGTTTTTAAAGAAAAAATCCATTCCTGATTTCACCCAACGGCGACAGGAACTCGTCGCCTATATCCGACAGAAAAACTATCCGCTCGCCCTTGTCAACGCGGGCGGAACGGGCAGCATAGAGAGTTGCGCCAAAGAAGATTGGGTGACGGAAATCACCGTAGGATCCGGCTTCTACTCGCCTGCCCTGTTCGATTATTACAGCGACTTCCACCACCTGCCTGCGGCAGGCTTTGCCGTGCAGATTGTGCGTCAGCCCAAGGAAAACTACTTCACCTGCCTCGGCGGCGGCTACATCGCCAGCGGATCTGTCGGCATCGACAAGCAGCCGAAACCCTACCTGCCCGAAGGTGTGCAACTGACTGAAAATGAAGGCACCGGCGAAGTGCAGACACCTTTCTCATATAAAGGCAGCGAGCCGCTCAGTATCGGCGATTCGATATTGTTCCGCCACAGCAAGGCGGGTGAACTCTGCGAGCGATTTAACGAACTGCACCTGATTTCCAACGGAAAAATCACGGCTACAGTACCTACGTATCGCGGACAGGGCAAATGCTTCCTGTAAGACAAATTAACGCAAGTTTTTTATTTGGATACTTGGCAGTATCCCCATTAATAGGTATATTGGACACTAAAAATAAATGCAACAAATGGACGTATTATCCTCTACCGCCATCAAAGTAAGTAATCCCATCAATGGTACTATCCTCTACGAAATAGATGATCCTTCTCAGGAGCAAATTAAAGCCATCTACGACCGCGCACGTGCGGCACAGGCCAAGATTCAGGCTATGTCGATAGAACAACGTATCGCTGAAGTAGATAAAATCAGAGATTATGTGATTCAGTATGAAAGCATGATTCTCGATGCCATCATCGCGGAAACGGGCAAAGCCCGCACAGATGCCTTCGCAGCGGAAGTGTTTGAGGTAACCGACGTAATTGACGTGTACAAAAAGCTGGCACCGAAAACGCTGAAAGACCGCAAAGTGCCGCAGCCTATCTTTTTAATTGAGAAAAAATCCAGACAATTTATAGAACCACTCGGCACGGTACTGGTTATCACACCGTGGAACTTCCCGTTCTACCAAGTGATTGTACCGAGCCTGATGTCTTTCCTCGCGGGGAATGCCACCATCGTGAAACCATCTGAGGTAACGCCACTGAAACCACTTTGGGATCATTTCTTCGCACACAGCGGATTTATGAAAGACGCGATTCAGGTCGTTACCGGCGGCAAGGAAACCGGCGCTAACCTGATAGCCATGCGTCCGGATAAAGTGCATTTCACGGGCAGTGTGGGCACCGGCCGTAAACTGATGGAAGCCTGCGCGAAACTGCTGATTCCTATCGACCTGGAATTGGGCGGAAAGGACCCGGCCATCATCTTTGATGATGTGGACATCGACCGCACCGCCAACGGAATCATGTGGGGCGCCTTCACCAATGCCGGACAAAACTGTACGGGCATCGAGCGCCTCTATGTGCAGGAAGGTATTTACGACCAATTCGTACCTTACCTCGTGGAACGCACCAAACGTCTCCGCACATCCCACCCGGGCAGAGATACCTCTTCCGCAGAAGACTGCGATGTAGGCGCGGTAACGGCTCCGTTTCAGGTACGCATCATCGAAGAACATATCGAGGATGCTTTAGCCAAAGGCGCGAAGTTGTTGTGCGGCGGTATTCAGGAAAAAGGCTCTCATCATATCCCACCGACCATCTTCGAAAACTGTGACCATACCATGAAAATCGCTTCCGAAGAAACCTTCGGTCCGACGTTGGCGATTATGAAATTCAAAACCGAAGAAGAGGTCATCCGACTCGCGAATGACTCGCCATACGGATTGAGTGCTTCCGTATGGAGCAAAGATGTGGAACGCGGTACACGCGTGGCACGCGCCCTGAAGTGCGGCAACGTGTGCGTCAATAACCATATGATGAATGAAGCCAACCCTTATCTGCCATTCGGCGGCGTGAAGGACAGCGGTATCGGCCGTTTCAAAGGCGAAGACGGACTGCTGGCATTCTGCAACCTGAAATCTGTACTAATAGACAAACAAGGCAAGTTGATAGAACCACAGTGGTATCCGTACACCAACAGCAAGTACAAACTGCTGAGTGCCGTGATGCACGCATGGTTCGGAAAATCCAGAAACTACGTGAAGTTCGTGAAGAACGTACTGCCATTGGATAGCATTGGAAACAAAGAGAAGTTTAAATAGGTTTAGGATAAGCGTAAGAAGGAATTGAAATATTTCTTCTTACTCTTATTACATATTCACTTTATGTCACCCTGAACTTGTTTCACGTCACCCTGAACTTGTTTCACGTCACCCTGAACTCGTTTCGCGTCACCCTGAACTCGTTTCAGGGTCTGAACCTACAAAACTGTAAAATCAATATCACTATACCAAGCATCTGCTAAATCTTTCATTTCAGGATTTTCTTGTTTTATTAAATTAATCTTCCAATCGCGATGCCATCTTTTGAGTTGTTTTTCTCTGTTAATGGCATCTGTTATTCTATTAAACGCTTCGCAATACACTAAGTATTTTGTCTTGTACCTTGTGCTAA
>JADLAH010000107.1 GCA_020848315.1 Chitinophagales bacterium
ATACGTATATGACACATCGGCTCGGTATTGCTTATCGTTATAATAATAAGAAACTCAGTTGGTCGGTGGGGCTGAACGGGCAGGATGCATTGCTGCGCAGTGAGCAGATTTTCCCGGATTCCGTGCAGGTGAGAAAGAATTTCCTGTCGCTGCTTCCGACGGCTGAATTGAATTACAAATTCTCCAAAACCAGCAACCTGCGTGTGTTCTACCGCACTTCCAACAATCCGCCGTCTATCTCGCAGTTGCAGAATGTCGTGGATAATAGCAACTCCCTGATTCTGACATCGGGTAATCCGGAATTGAAACAGAATTTTACGCAGACTATCGGATTGCGTTTCGGTCGTTCCAATCCGGATAAGGCTACCAATGTGTTTGTATTCGCGAATGCGACCAACACGATGAATTATATCGCGAATGCCACCACCTTGTTCACGCGCGACACTATTATCCAGGATATACGGCTGAATGCTGGCGCGCAGTATATCCGGCCGGTCAACCTGAACGGTTACTGGAATGCCCGTACCTTTATCACCTACGGATTCCCGCTCTCGAAATTAAAAAGTAACATGAATGTGAATGCAGGTTTTACTTACCTGCGAACGCCGACATTGATTAATGATACACGCAATTCGGCCAATTCCTACACATTTAATACAGGACTCACGCTGAGCAGTAATATCAGTACCAAGATAGATTTTACCATTTCCTATAACGGCAGCTTTAATCTGGTGCGCAATACATTACAACAGCAAAATAATACCAATTATTACAACCATATCGCTTCCGCTCGTTTCAATTATCAATTCTGGAAAGGATTTGTATTCAATACTTCTGTCATGAATAATGTGAATGCCGGTGGTTCCGCTTCCTTCAATACCAGTTTCTGGTTGCTGAATGCCTCGCTGGCGTATAAGTTCCTGAAGGATGAAAGTCTGGAAGTGAAATTCAGCGCCAACGATATCCTGAATCAGAATAGAAATATCAGCAGAAGCGTCACAGAGATTGCGATTGAAGACGTGCGTTCCAACGCGCTGACGCGTTATTTTATGGGAACGATTACTTATAACCTGCGCAAGATAAAAGGGAAAGGAACAGATGAAACACAAAAAAATCTGGTATTGCCACCACCTCCGGGTGGTCCGATGCCGGGCGGACATCCTGCGTTTTAGTAAATAAAAATGCAAACCGGAAAGGTGGGCATTTTTTGTATATGGCAGGTTTATTTATTCCACGACTTTTTCCATCTGCATACTTCTGGAGCCTTTCAGCAGTATGTGTGCACCGTCGAAATGCTGTTTTCTGAACCATTCCTGTGTTTCCATATTGTTGCCGAATTTCAGCACTGCAGGGCCGGTGTTGGTGCGGCTGAATGCTTGCCCGACAAGTACGATGGTGTCAAACTGCAGCTGCTCGGCGAGTGCGGCAATTTTCTGGTGTTCCTGCTCCGAATATTCGCCCAGTTCGAACATGTCGCCGAGAATAACCACTTTCTTTTCCGCCGCTGATTTCGCGAAACTTTCCAATGCGTGCTGCATACTGGTCGGATTGGCATTATAGGCATCCAGAATCAGCTGATAGCCGTTTTTCTGAAGCACCTGTGAGCGTGCGTTGGTGGGATTGTATTGCTCAATGGCGGATTTTATCTGCATATCCGAAACGCCGAAGTAATTGCCTACTGCCACTGCGCACATAATATTGCTGTAGTTGTAGCTGCCGAATAGATGAGAATCAATGGTGATATCTCCGAAGGCGATTTTCAGGAAAGGATTGTCAATGAGTATCTTACTGCGGCATTCGGCGGAAGGTGAGTGGCCATAAGTGCGGTAGGATGGCATATTCCGTTGGCGCAACATATTGAGCAAGATGTCATCATCGCCGTTGACAAAGACAAAGCCGTCGTGTTCTTTAAGGTAATCATAGAGTTCCCCTTTGCCTTTGCGGATGCCTTCCACGCCACCAAATCCTTCGAGGTGCGCTTTCCCGCAGTTGGTGATAATGCCGTGCGTAGGCTCCACATAAGTGCAGTAGGACGCAATTTCCCGCTGATGGTTGGCGCCCATCTCAATGACCGCTATTTCCGTGTCTTCCGGCATTTCCAATAGTGTGATGGGGATGCCGATGTGATTATTGAGATTGCCTTTGGTGTAATGGGTGCGGAAGGTGGTGGCCAGTACGGCATGCACCAGTTCTTTTGTAGTGGTTTTCCCATTGGAGCCCGTGATGCCGATGACCGCTTTCAGCGGAAGCTGACGTCGGTGGTGCAATCCCAGCTGCTGCATCGTCTGTAATACATCGGTTACCAGTATGCAGCGGTCGTCTGTCCGGTATTCCGACCGATCGATAATCGCGTAGGCTGCGCCTTGCTCAAGGGCTTTGGCTGCAAAGGAATTTCCGTCGAAGTGTTCGCCTCTCAGCGCGAAATACAGGTAGCCCGGTTGTATTTTACGGCTGTCGATGGTAAATCCTGTGGCAGCCTTGTATAGTTGATAGAGGGAAGCGATATCCATGTAGAGATTTTATAGGATGCTAAAATAAAAAAGTCCTGAACTAAATTCAGGACTTTTTTTATTCGGATGGTTGGTATTAATATTTTCTGGCTTTTTTGTTGGCAGAGATGGTTTTTTTCATTTCACCAAATCCTTTGCCACCAAACATGTTACCGTCAGGAGAACCTACACGTACCATTGCGCAACGGAAACCGATATCATCAGAAGATTGATCTTCGTTGAGGAATCTTCTTGTACCAGGAGAGAGGAAGTAACCTCTGTCTCTCCATGAACCGCCTTTGTACACTCTGGCTTTGTTATTTACGAGTGTAGATACACCATACTGGTATTCTACAAAAGAAGAAGAGTCACCGTCGTTATAGTCTAATGCGAATGATTTTCTGTAGTTTCTTCTGTTGGTCAGGTCTCCATCGTCTTCACGAACATATTTGATACGTCCCATGCTGTCCAGACCTTCGTCCATTTCCGGCTTCATGAAGATGTTACCACGGAAGGTATTCAGGTCTTCACCGTCAGCTTCTGTCATCGGGCGATATACGTCCATAACCCATTCGTTTACGTTACCTGACATGTTAAATAAACCGAAGTCATTAGGGAAGTTAGCGTGTACGTCTGCTGTGATTTCAGCGTTATCGTTCAATGCGCCTGCAACACCCATGTAGTCACCACGGCCTCTCATGAAGTTAGCCATGAAATCCCCTTGGTTTTTGTTATGTTTTTGGTAGCGGAAAGTAGCGCCGTCCCAAGCATAGATTCTTCTGTCTGTAACAACCTCTTCACCCGGCATTGGCATATTGCCTCTCAAGCCTAAAGCAGCGTATTCCCACTCCGCTTCTGTCGGGAGTCTGTAGTCCGGTAACAGGATACCATCGTTCATATTTACGTTACGCTGGCCGGAGCTGTTCGGGTTCAGGTCTTCTTTTTGTTTTTTGGTTGCACCTTGGTATAAACCTACCGCATAAGCCTCTGTGTTGAAGTTGTCTTCGTTTTTCTGATTGGTGTTCAGGTCTAAGTAACCTTCTTTTACCAGAATCATCTCATTCACACGGTCAGTACGCCATTTGCAGTATTCTGTCGCCTGTAACCAGTTAACACCCACAACAGGATAAGTATTGTAAGAAGGGTGTGTGAAGTAGTATTTTACATACGGTTCATTGTATGCCAGATTTCTTCTCCAGCACATGGAATCCGGTTTTGCATTTTTTACATATTCAGGATGGTCTGTGCCGAAAACGCGGTCTAACCAATACACATACTCACGGTAGTCAAGGTTAGTCACCTCCGTTTCATCCATATAGAATGAAGAAACCGTCACACGACGCTGAACGTTATGGTTTTCGTACATGAGGTCTTCTTCCGTAGCACCCATCGCGAATGTACCACCTTCCACCAACACGAGGTTGGGACCAGTAATCTGATTGGTATTCTCGGAGCGTTCGAAACCACCCCATTTTTTGTCATTGTAGTTCCAGCCGGTAGTAGATGAAGCACCACTGCTGCTGCCACCTTTACAGCTGACTGCTAATACACCAGCAATAACAGAGATCTGCAAGAATCTCTTCATTCTTTTTGTTGAGGTCATTATTTAGGCTTTTTAAATAGTTATTTCAAAGGTAAACCAAAAAATTTAATTCACAAAACATTTCCTGCAACTTTATTTAACGAAAAATTGTCTTAATTATTTTTATTTAGCGTAAAATTGCAGAAATGTAGAGGTGGAATGCGTCTTCACCTACAGATACCAAACACTATGCGTCTGAACATCGACAAATATCTCCTTTCACTGTTATGTATGTTGCTGCTGAGCGGTATTCCTGCAAACGGTCGGGCGGCTGCTCTTCCCGACGGTGCAGAAGTAACCCTGAAATGGGATTTTTCAGCCGGTACTATTCGCATGGAAGATGCTGTGTTTTCCCCTGAGTTCGCCGGATTGCCTGCTTTTTCTGCCGTAGTGGAGACTGGCGGCAACAGCGCGGTTTCGCTGGCGGTCGAAGGAGAAAGTTACACCAATATCAGCCGCAATCTGCTCACAGCAGCGCAACTGGAATTGATAGGAAATCAGGTGGCCGTGCAGACTTTTGTCGCGAAAGCAAGAAATGAACAGGTAGTTTCTGTTGTTTTGCTACCGTTTCGCTGGCAGGATGGTCAGTTGCAGGTGCTCACTTCCTTCCGTTTAAAAATCAATGAATCACCGACGATTGCTGCGAGATTTTCCGGAACGTCGTCGCGGACATATGCCGGCAACTCCGTGCTGCGCTCCGGCAAGTGGTTTAAACTGGGTGTCAGCAGTGCGGGTGTCTACAAACTGGATTATACTTTTTTGAAAAATATGGGAGTGAATGTAGATGCCATCAATCCCGCAAACCTCCGTATTTTCGGCCATCGGGCGGGCATGCTGCCGGAATTGGCAGGCTCGGAACGCGAGGATGAGGTACGTGAAATTCCATTGAAAGTAGTGGCTGCCAATCCGACCCGATTGCAGTCCGGAGATTATATCCTTGCCTATTTGCCGGGACCTGAAAAGTGGACATATGACGTGGGACGTCAGTTCTTTGCGCCTCAAAAACATTTGTATAGCGATACCAAGAGTTTCTTTCTGACAACGGATGCCGGTGCCGGTGCCCGTGTGGGCAGTATTTCCTCAGTCGCATTGCCACCGAATAAGTTTGCCACCACCTATGATGCCTGCGCATTTTACGAAGATGATATCATCAATATCGCGCAGTCGGGCAAGCAGTTTCTCGGTGATTTATTCGGCAGTATTACCGATAAATCCTATCCTTTTAATATTCCCAATCTCATTGCTTCAGAACCGGTGAAAATAAATATTGCCGTAGCGGCGGCAGCACAGACGTTCGGTTCCACTTTCACGATGACTACTGATAAC
>JADLAH010000108.1 GCA_020848315.1 Chitinophagales bacterium
AGTAACAGTCCCGACGAACTAAAAATGCTTGACAATTTCCGTTACGACCTTTTGTATAAAGTCAATGACTATTTAACGAACAACGACAAGAAAAAAGCCCGGGAATTGATGGATTTGTTAGATAAATTTGCCGACGAAAGTAAATATCCATATTCAAACGAAAACGGAAAAAATATCGCTTCCTATCTTAGAAAAAAATTATAAAAAACGACGATAACATATGAGGTGTGCAGCTGTGAAGACTTGGAACTTAGTACTGGAAATCCTACACGAACGCAAAGCTTTATTGTTTATTTAAAAGACGACAGCCCATGAAGCAAATAATATTCATATTGACACTTTCAATTCTGTTTAGCTGTGGACAAACTGAAACAAAGAAAGTTGTTTCTACTTACCAAAATGGGAAACCTGAAATTGTAATTTACTATCCGGATATAGACGACACATTGACTTACAGAAAAGAGGTTTTTTATGAATCGGGAGAACGAAGCTATATTGGATATATTCTGAATGGAACTAAGGATGGAATTTGGACTTGGTGGTATGAAAACGGGAACAAAAAAGACCAATGTAAATATGAGGACGGCTACTATGTAGACACTGTCTATCATTGGTATGAGAGCGGAAAACTAAAGCAGATTGAAATTGTGGAAGGCCGGAAAGTAAGGACAGACGGTTGTTGTTATTGCAATGGTACAATTATCCGCTATTATGAAAATGGAAAGATTAATGAAAAATTTACGTCTTTAGACGATAAATTCCAAGGGGAATATGAGAGTTATGACGAAGATGGAAGCTGGAAAATGAGAACATATCGTAATGACACATTACACGGACCAACAACCGAATATATTATAGATTCAGGCAAAGTAATTATCATAGTTGGACAATATGCAAATGGAAATGAAACAGGGCTTTGGAAATGGCTAGATAAAGATAGTGTATTATATCAAACAGCAATTTATGACAATGGTGTTTGCAACGGAGAGTATTTAAAATATTATACTACTGGACAAATCAAAGAAAAAGCAACTATGATAAATGGAGATTATGAAGGTGAACTGACTTACTTTGACGAAAAGGGAATTGTAACAAAAGTTGAACTTTATAAAAATGGAATACTTCAACGAACCAAGAAGAAATGAGCGAATCACTAACACCACCAACGCCAACTCAATCTCATTGATTAAATCAAACCTGACGCCTTCTTCCCAATTCTGAATTCTGAATTCCCAAATCTAACCATCCAACAGTCTAATCATCCAACAGTCTATCCATCTAACCTTCTAACAATCATCCATTTGTTCCATATTTTGAAAAGTATTGGATTAATTGTACTTTTGAGCGTTCAATTGCCCTATGCCGAAGGATAAATACTATTACAATCCCAATACGCTGAAGTATGAGCGTTTCAAGCTCAGCATCTGGCAACGTCTGCTGCGCGTAACGGGCTTTTTCACGTCGGCTTTCTTTTTCGGCTTCCTCGCGATGGTGTTGGGCTACAGCTTTTTCGATAATCCCGATGAGCGCGCGGAGAAAATGGAACTGCGCCGCATGCAGGAAAAGTATGAAATCCTGGATAAGCGCGTGGATGTGCTCACCAAAGTACTGGAAGATATGGGCGACCGCGACGATAATATCTACCGTGTTATTTTTGAGTCGGAGCCGCTGCCTGAAAATCTCCGCAAAGGAACGGTAGATGCTTCCGCCATCTATGCGGAACTCAAGGATTTGCCGGAAGCGAGTATCATCTCCAAGACACTGGCGCGGCTCGAAAGCGCGGAAAAGCGCGCTTACGTGCAGTCGAAGTCCTACGACCAGCTGGTGAAGCTGATTAAAAACAAGGAAGAAATGCTGGCGAGTATTCCCGCCATTCAGCCGGTGTCGAATAAGGAACTCAAGCGCATCGCGTCGGGCTTCGGGATGCGCATCGATCCGGTGTATAAAACGCCGCGCATGCACGCCGGCCTCGATTTCACGGCGGAAACGGGCACACCTGTCTATGCTACCGGCAACGGCATCGTGGAGATTGCCGGCTATCAGGGCGACGGCTACGGCAATAAGGTCGTCATCAATCATGGCTACGGCTATGAAACCTTGTATGCCCACAACAGCAAGCTGCTGGTGCGCGCCGGCGAGAAAGTGAAACGCGGACAAACCATCGCGCTCGTGGGCAATACCGGCAAGAGTACCGGCCCTCACCTGCACTACGAAGTGTGGAAGAATGGTCAGAAAATTGACCCTGTTAACTTTTTCTTCAACGACCTGACAGCGGAACAATACGATCAGATACTTAAAATTGCAGAACAGAGCAATCAGGCGTTTGATTAAAGTAGAAGTATCGTTTTCTTATTTTAAAATATTGACATTCAAAACTATAAACTATGCCATACAAGGAGAAGGAAATTGAGAAGATGTATTTTACCATCAGTGAGGTGGCCAAGCAGTTCAATGTGGCAACTTCCCTGATTCGTTTCTGGGAAACAGAATTTGATATTCTCAAACCACGGAAAACCACCAAGGGAAATCGCCTGTATTCCAAAAAGGATATCGAGAATTTCCGCCTGATTTACCACCTGGTGAAGGAAAAAGGCTATACGCTGGATGGCGCCAAGAAGAAACTGAAGGAAGGCGGCGACGACAAAACCAATGTGCATGCCGAGATTGTGTCGCGATTGAAAAATATCCGCAAATTTCTGGAAACGATGCACAACGAATTGTAACCGTAAATGCCTGTAATTGTCTAAATTTGCCTTATGTCGCGCCTGAATAACACGAAATCCGCTCTCCTGCTGCTTTGCTGCACGCTCCTGTTT
This sequence comes from Chitinophagales bacterium, assembly GCA_020848315.1. Classification (GTDB taxonomy): domain Bacteria; phylum Bacteroidota; class Bacteroidia; order Chitinophagales; family JADIYW01; genus JADJSS01. The sequence goes on from JADLAH010000108.1 coordinate 2,817, forward strand.
GCCTGTAAGCAAAAAGTCTTCAACGGACAGCTGACGCAGCCATCGCCCTACTTTACGCAACTGATAGATGTGCAGGATCCGGCGGTATTGCGCGGTGTATCATTCGGACTGAATGCGGAGGAAGTGAAAGACGTGGAAAAGGCCAAACTGTTTGAAGCTGCACCCGACCATTTGTTCTATGAATTCACTTACGCGAAGGACAGCACCGAGTTTTCGGAATATGTGAACATCTCTTACTATTTCGATGAAACGGACGTGCTGGATGTCATCACAATGGATATTTTTCTGTCTGACACGCTGCAGGTCAAGGAGTTGCAGCGCACCTTCACCGAGTTTTATACCCAGCAGTACGGCCAATCCGACCGCGATGATTATCAGTATGATGTGTGGGACGCCACCCACAAAAATGCAAAAAGCGGCAATAAGGAGGCATTTTCCATTGCCCTGAAGCCCATCGAGCATGAAATCGGGCTTAGTCTGGAGTTTTTGCGCACCCGGAAAGCAGATTAGTTTAGGCGTAATCCACAAAATGTCAATAATAATTTTGCCGTAACATATTAATTGTGTATCTTTGCACATCAAAATTAAAGACGACAAAAAATAAAAAAAGATGTTGACGAAAGAAAAAAAACAAGAGATTTTCGCAGAATTTGGTGGTGCAGCCACTAATACCGGTTCTGTTGAATCACAAGTAGCTTTGATCTCCCACAGAATTAACCACATCACGGGACACTTGAAAACAAACAGAAAAGATTTTTCTACTACCCGATCTTTGTACAAATTGGTAGGACAAAGAAAGAAATTGTTGAAATACTTATCTAATACAGATATCGTAAGATACAGAGCTTTATTGGACAAACTCGGACTGAGAAAATAAAGCAGCGACTAAAAAGGCGAGGCAATAGCCTCGCTTTTTTATTTTTATCCATTTAAATAATATATAATGACATTCAATATACATACCCAAACCGTAGAGTATGGTAATGGCAAAACTGCCACCATCGAAACCGGTAAGCTGGCCCGTCAGGCGGACGGAGCCGTGGTGGTTCGTTCAGGTGATTGTATCATCCTGGCAACTGCCTGTACAACAGAACAACCGAAAGAAGGCGTAGATTTCTTCCCTTTAACCGTAGAATATCAGGAAAAATTTGCTGCTGCGGGTCGTATTCCGGGCAGTTTCCATCGTCGTGAAGGTCGCGCCAGCGACTATGAAGTGCTTATCTGCCGTTTGGTGGACAGAGCGATTCGCCCGATGTTTGCCGCTAATTTCAAAAATGACACACAGGTACTGATGTATCTTATCTCCAATGATGAGAACGTAGCACCTGATACTTTGGTAGGTCTGGCAGCTTCTGCCGCACTCACCATTTCCTCCATTCCTTTTGAAGGTCCGATTTCCGAAGTGCGCGTTGCCAAAATCAACGGTGCGTTTGTGGTGAATCCGACGCCAAAAGAAGCGGATAAAGCGGAAATGAACGTTATCCTCGCGGGTACTATCGACAATATCCTGATGGTGGAAGGCGAAGCGCAGGAAGCCAGTGAGTCAGATCTGATTGAAGCGATTAAAGTGGGGCACCAAACTATCATCAAACAGTGCGAAGCACAGCTCGAACTGAAAGAGAAAGCAGGTAAACCGAAAATGGAAGTAGCCGCACCGGAAGAAGACGAGGCATTATTGCAGCGTATTCAGGACTTCGCGGTGGCTAAAATTACAGAAATCGCTACGACCGCTACCGGTAAATACGACAGAAAAGCTGCGCTGAAACAAGTGAAAGAAGATTTCCTCGCGACTATTTCTGAAGAAGAACTGGAAACATTCAACAAAGCATTGTTTGATCGTTACTATTATAAAGTGGAGAAAAATGCTATCCGCAACAGCGTGCTGAATAACAGAGTACGTCTGGATGGTCGTAAAACGGATGAAATCCGTCCGCTGTTCATGGAAACGGATGTATTGCCTTCCCCACACGGTTCGGCTTTGTTCACCCGCGGTGAAACGCAGTCACTGACTACCGTTACTTTGGGTTCCAAACAAGACGAGCAGATGATTGACAAGGCGGATGCGCTGTCATACAGCTAATTCCTCCTGCACTACAACTTCCCTCCTTTCTCTACCGGTGAGGTGAAAATGCTGCGCGGTACTTCCCGTCGTGAGGTGGGACACGGTAACCTGGCGTTGCGTTCCCTCAAGCAAATGCTGCCTTCCGATGAAGAGAATCCATATACTATCCGTGTGGTATCAGATATTCTGGAGTCTAATGGTTCTTCTTCTATGGCAACGGTGTGCGCAGGCTCACTGGCGCTGATGGATGCAGGTATTCCATTCAAAAAACACGTATCCGGTATCGCGATGGGTATGATTGCGGAAGATGGCAAATACGCTATCTTATCCGACATCCTTGGTGATGAAGACCACCTGGGCGATATGGACTTTAAAGTAACAGGTACACGCGATGGTATTTGCGGTGTTCAGATGGACCTGAAAGTGGACGGTTTATCTTACGAAGTATTAGCAGAAGCACTCGATCAGGCAAAACGCGGTCGTCTGCATATCCTGAACGCGATGGAGCAATGTATCCCGACCTATCGTCCGGAGTTGAAACCTCACACACCACGTGCGGAGATGATTACGATTCCGAAAGAATTTATCGGTGCGGTAATCGGTCCCGGCGGTAAAATCATCCAGGATATTCAGGAAAAAACCAGCACCGTTATCACTATCGAAGAAGATAAGGAAAAAGGTATTGGCAAGGTGACGGTAATGTCCAGCAACAAAGACAATATGCAGGCTGCATGGGCGCGCATCAAAGCCATCGTGGCGGTGCCGGAAGTGGGCGAAGTATACGACGCGGAAGTGAAATCCATCATGCCTTACGGTGCATTCGTGGAGTTCCTGCCGGGCAAACAAGGCTTGCTGCACATCTCTGAAGTAGCTAATGCTCGTTTAGAATCTCTGGAAGGTGTGTTGACCGAGGGTGAAAAAATTCAGGTCAAATTAGTTGGAGTAGACAGCAAAACAGGCAAATTCAAACTGAGCAGAAAAGTATTGTTGCCAAAAGAAAAC
>JADLAH010000109.1 GCA_020848315.1 Chitinophagales bacterium
CCTTGTGCTACCAGTTCTTTTTCTTTGTTGTCAATCATGTCGGATGCACGGTAGCAGGAAGACTGCAACGCGTAAGTGCGCACCGCCATTTCAGCGATTTTATATTGGATAGCACCGAAAGAAGCAATCGGTGTTTTGAACTGCTGACGCTCTACTGCATATTTTGCGGCCTGCTCAATCGCCATTTTAGAAGCACCTAACACACCGGCTGCCAGTTTGTAACGACCGATATTCAGGATATTGAAAGCGATGAGGTGACCTTTGCCTATTTCACCCAATAAATTTTCTTTCGGCACCTTCACGTTTTCGAGGAATACCTGACGGGTAGAAGATCCTTTGATACCCATTTTTGCTTCTTCCGCACCCAGGGTCAATCCTTCCATGCCTTTCTCGAGAATCAGGGCAGAGAATTTGTTGCCGTCAATCTGCACGAATACGATGAATACATCCGCGAAGCCGGAGTTGGTGATCCACATTTTCTGACCGTTTACGATGTAATGCGTGCCTTCTGCGTTCAATACTGCCGTTGTTTTAGCACCCAATGCATCAGAACCTGAACTTGGCTCTGTCAGACAGTAACAAGCTTTCAATTCACCGCTGGCCAGTTTCGGCAGGTAGTGTGATTTTTGCTGCTCGTTTCCGAAATATACGATTGGCAATGTACCAATCCCGATGTGCGCGCCCAATGACAGAGAGAAAGAACGGGATTTAGCCATATTCTCCACCAGCAATGAGTTGGTGTTGAAGTCTTTGCCCAAACCGCCGTATTCTTCCGGAATAGCTAAGCCCAGCAAACCGAGTTCGCCTGCTTTTTCCAGCAATGATTCCGTCAGTCCCGGCTCCTGCTTTTCAATTCTAGGATATACCGGTAAAATTTCTGATTCAATAAAAGAAACTGTTGAATCAACAATCATTTGTTGTTCTTCATTCAGATCCTCCGGTGTGAATACATCCATAAAGTTGGTGTCTTTCACCAAAAACTCACCGCCTTTCAGCAAGTTTTTTACAGCAGTTGATTCGCTCATGTTGATTATTTTATTGTTTTAATGTTGTTTTTAATCTGCTTTAACACGTTAAAAATACAATGCATGCATAGAAAAACCAAACGTTTGGTAAAATGCATGGATTAAGGATTTGTTATCAATTTTATCATTTCTTTTTGACTTTTTGTACTAACACAAAACGTCTTATTTTTGTTGCAGGTCAGTAAATCAGCAGACAATGGCATCTTACAAGAAAATTCCGCTCAAACCATTCCCCAACGGATGGTATGTTGTTGCCCATTCCCATGAAGTTGGAAACGGACAGATTATCACCCGGAGATTTGCGGGAAAAGATATCCTGATTTTCCGAACAGAGAGTGGAAAGCTGGCGATTACAGAACCCTATTGTCCGCATATGGGCGGACACTTCGGCTATGGCGGCAAGGTGGAAGGCGAAAGCATCAAATGCCCGTTTCACCATTTTTGTTTTGATACCAAAGGCGACTGTACGGCTACGGGCTACGGCACCAAACCTTCTTCCAAACTGAAATTGCCCACCTATCACTCCGATGAAAAAAATGATTTGATTCTGATTTGGTTTGATGAAAAAGGGAACGCACCGGCATGGCAGGTTCCGCAGGAAGACTGGTCGGAATGGACAGAAGTGCGCTTTGCGGAATTTGACTTCAACTCGCATCCGCAGGAAACCAGCGAAAACAGCGTCGACGTTGGCCACTTCGGCATTGTCCACGGCTATACAGGCGTGGAAACACTGCATGAAATGGAAAGTCACGACCATTATCTGTACGCTAAATATGCCATGAAACGGGTGGCCGATTTTGTAGGTAAAAAAAGAACGATAAGAACAGAATTCAATGTGCATGTGCATGGACTGGGCTACTCATTCGTCAATACTGACATCGCGGAACTCGGCATGCAGACAAGGCATTTTGTATTGCCCACACCGACAGATAAAGGCAAACTGAAACTGCGCATTGGCGTGAGCATCAAAAAAATGGATAGCTTCAGTAAGATAACGCCATTGCTGAATCTGCTGCCTAAAAAACTGGCGCACAAATTATTGTTGGACGGCACCTACAAAGGCTACTGTCACGATGTGAGTATGGATTTCAAAATCTGGGAAAACAAGATTTACATCGACCCGCCCATACTTGCCAAAGGCGACGGTCCGGTGGCACAGTACAGAATGTGGGCGCAGCAGTTTTATTACGATGACTCCACGCAACCAAACTATATTCCGCAGGAAATTTTATAACAGAAAATTACTTCAACGTTTCCGGAAGCATAATACCGATATGGTACTGTGGATAGAGTGCGGTTACTTCTTCCAGCGATTCAGGCAGTCTGGATTTTCTGATATACTGATCATCGCCTTTGCGCGTATTGAAGAAATTATTCCAGTGTCCGAGTATGATAGACTGCGGTTGTACTTTTTTGATTTCTTCAATTTTTGCCGGCAAATATTTCTGGTTCCAATGAATGGTAAACGCCATATTCACCGGATGCTCCTCGAGCATAGCGCGTTCGAAAGCGGTATTCGGAAATGCTGAAATACCACCATTCATATACACTCTTCGCGCAATAGTATCCGCTTCCATAAAATCTATCAGATAAGACAAAGGCTGTCCCATCTGCCATTTCAGCAAATCCGCGGGCACTTTATCGAATGCCTTATTTTCTCCGCTCATGAGCGTGACATTGCCAAAATGCGGCGCGTGTACACTCTTCACCGGATAAATACGGATGCTACTATCCGCAGTGTATATCCAGCTATTCCCGGACAAAAAATCTTCCGCATTGACATAATCGTTATCGGGATAAGTTTTGTAAAACAGATTAATCATCGACTGGCTGCCAATAATTTTTTTGGTAGTGTTGGCATCACTGAGGAATATCGGCAATTCCAGGCAATGATCGTAATGCGCGTGTCCGACCGTAATGGCACGAATTGATTGCAATTCCTGCTCAGAAAACAACTTGCGGTATTCCGGATTCGGTTTTCCCGCCACCACCATTTTAATGGGATTCGGATTGGAGAAAAAAGGATCCGCCAGCACGGCATTTCCTTTGTATTCCACATAATAACACATCGTTCCGAAGAAGCGCACTTTCAGTAAAGAATCATCGCTGACATGCATGTATTCTGTAACCACATCAGCCGGGAGTTTTTTACCGAACAACTGATTGAGGTACAAAAATGCAGTTGCAGAAAGTCCAAGGACTATAGCAAATGTGTATTTCAGCATCTTCTTCATAGGTATATGTTTTTAAGATTTTATCTGATTTGACCGCTGCCCCGTACTATCCACTTTTCGGTGGTCAGTTTTTCGAGTGCAAACGGGCCGCGAGCGTGTAGCTTTTGGGTGGAAATGCCAATCTCCGCACCTAATCCGAAGCAGCCGCCATCCGTGAAGCGCGTGCTGGCATTCGTATATACAGCGGCGGCATCCACTTCATTCAGGAAGCGCTCACACACCTGCGCGTCGGAAGAAACAATGGCCTCACTGTGTCTGGAGGAATATCTGCGGATATGCTCGAGTGCCTCGTCAGTATCATCCACACATTTCACCGAACATTTCTGCGACAGATATTCAATTCCGAAATTTTCCTCCACGGCCTTCTTCAGGTAAGGATAACCCGCTTTTTCGAGTATCGGAAAGGCTGTTTCATCGGCAAAGACTTCTACCTCAAACGCGGAAAATCCTTTGGTTATTTTAGGTAAAAATGCCGTCGCCACCGCCTTATCCACGATAATCGTATCGAGGGCATTGCAAACGGACGGCCGGTGCGTTTTAGCATTCACCACCACTTTGGCAGCCATGTCCAGGTCCGCGCTTTTTTCAACATAAGTATGGCAAACGCCCGCACCGGTTTCTATCGTCGGCACTTTGGAATTGGCACGCACAAAATCTATCAATTGTTGCGAACCACGCGGAATAATAATGTCTACATATTTCACCGCTTCGAGCAATTCCTTGACAAACTTTCTGTCTACCGGCAGCAGCGCGACAACCGCTTCCGGCACCTTATTTTCACGCAATGCCTGATGAATGATACTGACTAAAATTTCGTTGGTATATTCCGCGTCGCTGCCACCGCGCAACACCACCGCGTTACCGGCGTACAGGCAAAGTGCGGCCACATCTATCGTTACATTCGGTCGGGCTTCATAGATGACGCCCACCACGCCGATGGGCACCGTGATTTTCTGAATATGCAATCCATTCGGGGTGTTGTTATCTATCAGCACTTTTCCGGCAGGATCATCCAGTTTCATTACATCATGCAGACTGTCAGCCAGCCCTTTAATGCGTTCCGCATTCAGCAGCAATCTGTCTTTTTTCGGATTGCTGTCCTCCATCTTATCCAGATCTTTTTTGTTCTCTCGGATAATCGTCTCTGTATTTTCCGTGAGCAATACCGCCAGTCTGGTCAGTATGTTTTTCTTTTGCTCCAGAGTCAGCGCACGCGCTGCCACGGATGATTTGCTGACTGTTTCAAGTATATGCTGTATAGATTCCATGTCTGTTTTTTTTATATCAATACGATATCATCCGCATGCGCCAGCAGAAGGTTTTGCTGATTCATGTTTTTCTGTAAAATACCGGCGGCAATCTTTGCTCTGCCTACGGCAAATACATGTCCGTTTTCGTCACATATCTCCATCGCTTCTCCTTCCTCAAAATGGTGCATCACCTCTCTGACGCCCACGGCCAGCAGGCTTTTCCTTCTCAGTAATGCCTTTTTCGCGCCTTCATCTACCCGCACCTTGCCAATCACCAGACTGCCGCTGGCCAGCCATTTCTGACGCGCCGTTTTGGATACGGAAGCAGGCGAACAAACCGTGCCAATTTTTTCATCGATTGCCTTGATGATGCCGCTGGTTTTTCTGGCTGGAAAAATAATCACGCGGATACCCATGCTTGTAGCGAGATGCGCGAAAGTAAGTTTGCTGATCATACCGCCGAGTCCGACAGAGGACTTTTCTTTGGTGGCAAGACCGAGTACTTTATCATCAAACTTATGGATGCTGCGCACCACCTTTCCCTGCTGGTCGAGTACACCATCTACGGAAGTACCGATGAGCAATAACTTCGCGCCAAAGCCCACCGCGAGCAGCGTGGCGAGTTCGTCGTTATCGGAAAATTTCAACTCGCGCGAACTGACAACATCATTCTCATTCGCGATGGGAATCACGCCATTTTTCCAGAGTTCTTCATACGTCGCTCTTAGTTGCAGGAATTTTTCCCTTTCAGAAAAATGACTGCGTTCGCACAAACTTTGCGCAATCGGAATTTTATATTTCGCGAAGGCTTCCGAATATTTGTAAATCAGAATCGGATTACCGATGGCCGCCGCCGCTTTTCGTTCCTCAATTTTTCCGGAATAGTCGCGGATATATTTCTTGCCGGTACCCACCGCGCCGGAGGACACGATTACAATCGCATATTCCTTGTGCAGATGCGCCAGCTGACGGGCAATACTTTTCACCACCGATTCATCCAGATTACCCTGACTGTCGGTGATGGAAGAGGTACCTATTTTGAAAACCAATATCGGTTTTTGCATGATTCATTGAAAGTTTATCCAAAGTAATACTAATTTCGGGCTTTCTGATTATTTTGTATTTTAAATTAAGTTGAATGATGAAGGCAGAAGAACTGATACGTGAGCTGGAATTAGCACCTCATCCTGAAGGCGGCTACTACAGGCGCACCTATCTTGCGGAAGATGACTCCTTCTCTTCGATATTGTTTCTGATGACGGCAGGCAACTTCTCCGCTTTTCACCGCATCGCTTCCGAAGAACAATGGAACTGGATGGGCGGCGATGCCATTCACATCCACGAAATTGATCAGGAGGGCGAATACCGGGAAATCATCTTATCGGATAGTATTGCATCGCCACGCTATCAGCATGTCGTAAAAGGCGGGCACTGGTTTGCGGCCACCTGCGAAGGCAGCATGGGATATGCGTTGTGTGGCTGCACTGTTGTGCCTGCCTTCCGATTTGAAGATTTTGAACTGGCCGACAGAGCCGCATTGTGCGCACAGTTTCCGCAACACACCGCCATCATTCAACACCTCACCAGATAACCACCACATGCCCGACATCAAGATACATCCACCCGTTATACGCGCTGTTACCGACTGCCTGAAAGCCGTTTTTGAAGAAGGAAAAGTGGCTGACAAAGAAGTGCATTTCCTTCTGAAACACAATAAACAATTCGGATCGCGCGACCGTGCATTTATTGCGGAGTCCGTGTACGATGTGGTCAGGTGGAGACGACGCTATGAATATCAGCTGGCGCAAAGCAGTACACCGCTCACCTACTACAAACACCTGATGCTGATGAGCCTGCTGCGCCGCGGAATGACGCCGTTGCAACCCGATGTATTTGGTGTAAGTACAGCAGTGCTGACGGAACTGCAACACATCGCGGAGATGCCATTGCCATCCGAAGACATCGCGCAATCCTATCCAAAAGAATTGTATGATTTCTGCGCGGAACAAATCGGCGAAAAATGGCCTGCATTAGCGGCAGCACTGAACGAACCACCCGCAGTATATATCCGCGTCAACACGCTGAAGACATCGCGCGAAAAACTATTACCGCAACTGCAGGAACTCGGGTTGGAAGTATTGCCGGTGCGGACAGAAATTTTCCCTGAGCATCTGGCGGAAACAGCCGGAAATGCACTACAGATTATATCAAAAAACAATCTCAAAAACAGTGCGCTGTACCGGGAAGGTTTGTTTGAATTTCAGGATATCGGATCGCAGGCTATCGGCACATTCCTGTTTAAGGCCCTGCAACACCGCCACATCGCGGAGCTGCGGGTGCTGGATTTGTGCGCGGGCGCGGGCGGCAAGACCTTGCACCTGTCCGCGCTGATGGGCAACCGGGGAAAGATTTTCGCGACAGACTATAATGCGGCACGACTGAAAAATCTGGCTCAGCGAGCGCAACAGGCAGGCTGTGAAAACATCGAGATCATCGACTACAAGACTGCGGCGACGCTGAAAAATATCGATATTGTCCTGATGGATGCGCCCTGCAGCGGCACGGGCACCTTCCGGCGTCAGGCGGATCTGAAATATAAAACGACCCCGCAAAAGATAGAGGAATATAGAGGCATTCAGGCCGGATTGCTGCACGACTATAGCCGATTGCTGCATGCCGGCGGACAACTGGTGTATGCGACTTGCAGCATATTGCCCCAGGAAAATGATTATCAGATACAGGCTTTTTTGCAGACACATCCGGATATGGAATCGGAACACACGATATCTTTATGGCCCACAGCCTATCCGGGCGATGGATTCTTTATGGCCATGCTGAAGAAAAAATAGTTGGCGGAAAGGTGTTTGTAGCCTATCGCAACAACATCACCATTCCCTGCTTATGATAGGCTTTATCATTCTGCCAGACAACATCTACGACATAGATATACTGGTCTGTGGGACAAATATCTCCTTTAAAAGTGCCATCCCATTTCTGTTGCATATCCTGCGACTCGAATACGATTTCTCCCCAGCGATTGTATATTCTGATATGGAAAGACTTCGCAGACATCGCGAATACATCCAGTCGGTCGTGCAATCCGTCGTTATTGGGTGAAAAGGCCGTCGGAATATACACTTCCGATGTGCGCACCACCAATTGAGTCTGCGCGGTATCCTGGCATCCGTCTGATGTTGTAGCCGTTACCAGATAGGTGGTACTTTGTTCAGGCATCGCCATGGGTTGTTCGCAATCAGTACAATTCAGTCCGAATGGCGGCGACCAATTCCAGCGGATGGCTGTTCCGCCTGTATATTGCGGCAACAACGCCACTGCACTTCCGGATAATATTGTATCTGTCACCGGCAGAGATACTTTGAATGTATTAGGAAATACAGTGAGTATGGTGGTAATGACACTATCACAGGACGCTGCTGTTTTCAGGGTATCGGAATATGTACCTGCCGTTTTTACTTTGATACCACCGGGTAATGTGTAGGATTGTCCGCTGCAAACAGCAACTCTTACAACATCAGGTACCGGTGGAATGACGGATAGTGAAGTAATGAAAATACTGTCACAATTTCCCGGCTTTTTGATGGTATCGTAATAGGTGCCCGATACCTTGACAGAACGGCCACCGGGCAGCAGATAACTTTGGCCCTGACAGATGACAACTTGTTTATTCACTGCGACGGGAGGAAGGATATTCAGTTGTGTAACGACGATACTATCACAGCCGTTGTTATTTTTAATTGTATCGCTGTAGGTTCCGCTCATGGATACCACACG
>JADLAH010000110.1 GCA_020848315.1 Chitinophagales bacterium
AAACCTTATTTAATCAAGGCTTGCTGTCAAATTGTCGAATTTTAATTAAGTTTAAACTATGTTCCAGAAAATACAACTCCCTAATATATCCGATGACGATGTCGAAATGGTGCCACTGTTATCCATTGATGAAGATGACAACACTCAGAACGACCAGTTGCCAAAGGTATTGCCTATCCTTCCACTCCGGAACAATGTGCTCTTTCCCGGTGTGGTCATACCCATTTCGGTGGGCCGCGAGAAATCCATTAAAGCCATTAAGAAAGCCTATAAAGACAATAAATACATCGGCGTTATTGCGCAGCGCGACATTAAAATTGAAGAGCCGGAGCCGAATGAGCTGTTTTCCGTAGGTTGTACTGCTCGCATCATCCGCATGCTGACGATGCCGGATGGTGGCAATACGGTTATCCTGCAGGGTATCCGCCGCTTCACGGCTACCACGTTCACAACTACTGAGCCAATCATTGAAGCGGAAGTGGAATACCTCCACGATGTGGCGATGACAGACCTGCAACAGGAGAAAGCGATGATGGACAACATGAAAGACATGGCCAACCGCATCATCGACCTATCGCCGCATATTCCGAATGAAGCAAAAATCGTACTGAACAACATCAACAATATTAAGTTTCTGGCCAACTTCATCACGTCCAATCTAAATATTGAACTCGGACAAAAACAGCAGATTCTGGAAATGAGCGATGCCAACGAACGCATTCAGCTGATTTTAAAATACCTGCATCAGGAACTGCAACTGCAGGAATTAAAGGCCAACATCCACAACAAAACCAGAACGGACATTGACAAGCAGCAACGCGACTACTTTCTGAATCAGCAGTTGCGTGCCATCCAGGAAGAACTGGGCGGCGACATGTATCAGGAGGAAATCAACCGGCTGAAAGAAAAAGCAAAAGAGAAAAAATGGAGTGAGGCCGTCGCGAAAAATTTCGACAAAGAACTGGGAAAATTGCAGCGCATCAACCCTGCGGCCGCTGAATATTCCGTTATTCTGAACTATCTGGATCTGATGGTAGAGTTGCCGTGGAATGAGATTACAGAAGACAACTTTGACCTGAAACGCGCCAAAAAAATATTGGATGAAGACCATTACGGCCTGGATAAAATCAAAGACAGAATCCTGGAATACCTGGCCGTATTGAAACTGAAAGGCGATATGAAATCACCTATTTTGTGTTTTGTAGGCCCTCCGGGTGTGGGTAAAACCTCTCTCGGCAAAAGCATTGCACGTGCCCTCGACAGGAAATATGTGCGCGTGGCACTGGGCGGTTTACACGACGAAAGCGAAATCCGCGGCCACCGAAAAACCTACATCGGAGCCATGCCGGGTCGTATCATACAGTCGCTAAAAAAAACACAGTCATCCAATCCGGTATTCATTCTTGATGAAATCGACAAGGTAGGCAAAGACCACCGCGGCGACCCGTCTTCCGCGCTACTGGAAGTACTGGATCCGGAGCAAAACACTACTTTTTACGACAACTATCTGGAGCAGGAATATGATCTTTCCAAAGTGCTGTTTATCGCCACTGCCAACAACTTGGGCGAAATACAGCCTGCACTCCGCGACCGTATGGAAGTAATACAACTGAGCGGTTATTCTACCGAAGAGAAAGTGGAAATTGCAAAAAAACACCTGATATCCAAACAACGTGAAGCACATGGCCTCAAAGCATCTCAGGTGAAACTGTCTGATAAAGTAATTCAGTATCTGATCCAGTTCTACACGTATGAAAGCGGTGTGCGCGAACTCGACCGTGTCATTGCTTCGGTAATGCGCAATATTGCGAAATGTGTAGCAACAGAAGAAGACTACAATATCTCCGTAAGCACGGAAGATATACAACGCATTCTGGGTAAACCAAAATATAACCACGACAAATACAGCGAACACAATCCGTGTGGCGTGGCCATCGGACTGGCATGGACGCCGATGGGCGGAGATATCCTGTTTATTGAGTCCACTGTCAGCAGAGGAAAAGGGCAGCTCACCATCACAGGAAATCTGGGCAATGTGATGAAAGAATCTTTCAATACCGCATTCACCTATCTGCAGTCCAGATCGGAAACACTGGGCATTCCGAAAGAAGCATTTACCGAATGGAACCTGCACATCCACGTGCCGGAAGGTGCTATTCCGAAAGACGGCCCCAGCGCCGGCATTGCCATTTTATCGGCACTGACCTCTCTGTTCACACAGCGACGCATCAAACCATTTACCGCATTATCCGGCGAAATTACGTTGCGTGGAAAGGTATTGCCGGTGGGTGGTATAAAAGAAAAAATACTGGCAGCAAAAAGAGCTGGTATAAAAGAGATTGTGTTGTGCAAGGAAAATGAAAAAGATGTGGAAGAAGTGCCGGCTGACTTCATCAAAGGACTGAAATTTTTCTATGTAGAAAACATGGATGAGGTATTGGAGCACGTGCTGGAGAAAAAGCCCGTAAAAGAAGCTATCCGATTTAAATAAGACAATACATAAAAAGGTATGGGGCGGCTCCTTTGGAGCCGCCCCATACCTTTTTATATCACATTATCCGAATATACTTTTCCGCTGTGAAAGGCCGGTATTCATCAGCTCCTTTATTTGTTTTTTCACCTCGCTCACCATCGCTTCCACTTCGTATTCCCTGGATGCATCTCCTTCAAAATACATGGGCTTTCCTACGTTTATAATTACTTTGGATGGGAAAACAAAAGGTATCAGTGCCGGTGCCGCAGGAAATTTAATCATGCGCTGCAGGAAATCAATATTGCCGAAATTAATGATGGACTCTTCGCATCCGACAATGCCCACCGGAATGATGGGTGATTTCGTCTGCAAGGCCATATACATGAACCCTAGTCCGAAGCGCTGCAGCTGATAGCGTTTCTTAAAAGGCTTGGAAATTCCTCTGGCGCCCTCCGGAAATACCATCACTGCCTCATCTTTTTCCAGCATTTTAATACAATTTTCCGGATCGCCCACCGTGCCGCCCCACTGCGAAAAGATGGAACTGATGAAAGGCACCTGCGGCACAAAACGTTCGTACATTCCTTTCGGTGCACGCGGCGCATATTCATTCGTCACCATAGCATACCCCAGCATCATCGCGTCCAGCGGCAGCTGTCCGCTGTGATTGGCAATAATCAGACATCTGCCGGATGGCGGTATATTTTCCAGACCGTGTGTCTCGACACGGAAATAATTGTCATAAAAAAATTTACCGGCACCCACAAAAGGTTTTATCCCATTAATATTAAATCCCCATGGGTCATAGCCATAGCTCCCCACTTTATTGGGAAAACGATCTAAAAACTGGTCGACGTTTTTAGGCTTCGTCAGTTGCTGCAGCAGATCCTTGAGTGCCATATACATCAAACTTACTCAATTTACATTAGAATATAAGGGCATACGTGAAAATTATTTTTAACACTTCATAAACAAAATTAATGGCGGAATTCGGGAGATACTGCTACCTTTGTAAGGCAAATGAAGTTTAAAGTAAACATCACCGCATTAAGTCTGGCTGCACTTGTTTTTGTGGCCTCCAATGGTGTTGCCTTATTTGAACACATCTGCAACACTTCTCACACCCGCAGTTTCTCTCTGTTCAGCGACACATCGTGCAATCAGGAAAAAGAAGCGGTATCCTGCTGCAAGAAAGAACAGAAGCTGCCGGCTCAGAAGGCCAAAGACTGCTGTGAAGAAAAACAATTTTTCAGCAAGTTGAATATCGAAGGCTTTACGGCCAAACAACTGCTGCTCAAATCGCTGATGCTCTTTGAAATGCCGGTGACCTGGTTGCACACCTTCGGCACGGTATTGCAGTTGAATTTTGAGAATTATTACTCAGGACTTTCTCCGCCTGACAATCTACACATTATCCTTTCCTGTCTGCAACCCGACACTACGAGTTTGCAGGTATTCCGTTGTTAGCCGATCAAAAATACAGTAAGCGCATACGTTCATGCGCATGTAATTTTTTTCTGCTAAATAACTATCATGAAACAACATTTTCTATGGTTGCTGATAATAATGATTATCACACCATTTACTATATTCAGTCAAAATAAACTGCCGGGCATTGTCATTAAACTTACAGATGACCACCATCCGGAACCGCTTGCAGGCGCTAATATCCAGTGGCTGCACGATGCGGCTACAGGTGCAGTCACCAACGAAAGTGGCATAGCGGTTTTGCCACTGAGCGGACCATTGCCACAAAAGGCCGTCATCAGCTATGTTGGCTATATTGCTGACACGATACTGATTACCGGCACAGATACGCTCGAATTGCACCTGCATCCGGACATGCAGCTTTCTGAGGTGCATGTAACAGCAAAAAAACAAAGCAATTTTATCTCCTCCTTGTCTTCTGCCAAGACCGAGAAAATCACCGACCACGAACTGAAAAAGGCCGCCTGCTGCAACCTGTCTGAAAGCTTTCAGACCAATGCATCCATAGATGTAAGCTACCAGGATGCCGTATCCGGCGCGAAAGAAATAAAACTGCTGGGATTAAGTGGTCTGTATGTGCAAAATCTGCTGGAAGGAATGCCGTTTTTGCGCGGACTCACCACCACCTTCGGCTTAGACAATCTGCCCTCACCCTGGATAAAAACGATTTCAGTATCGAAAGGAATTCCATCCGTAAAAAACAGCTATGAAGGTCTGTCAGGCTCCCTGAATATTGACTTAAAAAGCAGTATCAATGATACGCAACGGCTGTATATCGATTTCTTTGCCAATCAGAATGGACGCATCGAAAACAATCTCATCATCAACCATAAAATCAACCCGAAACTGGGGATGGTATTGATGACAAACGGCGCATTCACTCCGGTGAAACAAGATATGAACCACGACGGCTTTCTCGATCAGCCGGTAGCCAAACAATACAATTTACTGCACCGCTGGGATTATCGCGGCGAGAAAGCCGAAGGCCAATATGCGGTAAAAGTATTGAGTGAAAACAGGATTGCCGGCGAAAGCGGAGAAATGCAACACAGCGATATGCCGCATCCGAAATATACCATCGGCATTCGAACGAAAAGAGTGGAAGCTTTTGCGAAAACAGGTTTTTTCCTGAAGAAAAATGACGCCAGTATCGGCACCCAGTTTTCCGGCGTATACCACCTGCAAAATGCGCATTACGGCGTACAGCAGTATCATGGCGAACAAGGCTCCTTTTCCGGCAACATCCTGTATCAGACGAACATCCGTTCTGAACAGCATCAACTCGTAGCCGGTACCAATTTTATGTATGACCACATGGATGAGGCACTGGATTCTATCCATCTCCGATACAAGGATTTCATTCCGGGATTATTTGCAGAATACACTTACCGGCCAACCCCTAAGATAACGGTAGTGGGTGCTTTCCGCGGCGACTATCACACGCGCGCAGGATGGCAGTTCAGTCCGCGGGTACATGCCCGTTTTGTGCTGGATAAATACGACAGGACGACACTGCGCATCGCGGGCGGCAGAGGCTTCCGCGCGCCGAATATCCTCACAGAAAACCAGGCGCTCTTTGCCAGTTCCAGACAAATTGTTGTGCAGCAACAACCGATGGTGGAAGCCGGATGGAATTACGGCATTTCTCTGCAACAGAAATTCGAATTGGGTGGGCGAGAAGGTAGTGTCACCGTCGATTTTTTCCGCACTGACTTCACCCGACAGTCGGTGACGGATATTGATTTATCCAACGGCCAGGCTGTCATCGCACCGCTGGAAGGCAAATCATTTTCCAACAGCCTGCTGATGGAATTCAACTACGAGGCAGTAAAAGGCCTTGACGTGAAACTGGCGTACCGGCTGGAAGATGTTCGCACGACCTACCATGGCACCCTGCTCCGGAAAGCGATGCTGCCAATGCACAAAGGACTGCTGGCGCTCAGCTACAGAACCCCCAACCAGCAGTGGCAGTTTGACATGAATACCCATCTGTTCGGGAAACGCAGAAGACCCAATAGTTTTGCGGGTGATGAAGGATCGCGCTACACGCCACGCTATGTACTGCTTAACGCGCAGATTACAAAATATTTCAAACGTGCGGAGATATTCCTCGGTGCAGAAAACATTACAAACTACAAACCTAAAGATTTAATTCTGGGCATGCCCTACTCCGCTTATTTCGATACCTATCAGGTATATGCGCCAGCGATGGGCGCCAGCGTGTACGGAGGTGTCCGCGTTTTTATTCAATAACAAATTAAAAATAACATCATGAAAAACTTAAGCATTATTTTCAGTCTTTTTTTCGCCTTATATCTGCCGATGGCCGGATTAGCAAAAGGCGAAACCACAAAAACCAGTTTCTATGTAAACGGCAATTGCAATATGTGCAAGAAAACTATTGAAACCGCCGCTAAAAAGTCCGGAGCGAACAGCGCATTCTGGGACAGCAAATCACAGCAAATTACGGTGACCTTTTCCACGCAGAAAACCAGTCTGGACAGCATCCAGAAAAGCATTGCCAATGCCGGCTATGACAATGTAAAGTACAAAGCCCCGGAGCAGGTGTACCAACAACTGCCTGACTGCTGCCAATACACAAGAAAACAGGAATAAAATTGTAACATTTTGAGCTTTTTAACGACAAATGGTCAGGTATACTGCTTAAATACCCTATTTTTACACCTAAATTTTACAATATGAGCATAACTCTATGGCGTGCGTCCCTGTTGTTGCTGTTCTTTGCAGCTGTCAACACCACGATGGCGAAAGACAAGAAGAAGAAAGAGGACACAACAGCAGTGGCCGGAACTGTGAAGACAGATACGCTTGCTGCCAAAACAACTCC
>JADLAH010000111.1 GCA_020848315.1 Chitinophagales bacterium
GATTGAAAATGAGAATAAATCCCACGCCCAGCAACAGGCAGGCCGCCCAGCCATTCCAGGTCGCTATTTGCTGCAATTGTGCAATATCCTCCATAGCTGTTAGTCCGGTGATAACACAAACCAGATAATTGAATACGATGCCGTAGCGCGTATCTATTTTCCATCTTTCAAACAAGCGGAGAATAATCACCAGCGAAGTAGAAAATAGAATACTAAGCAGTAAGTATAACATGTGGATTTTTTAGGAGTTGAATACGGTCATTTGCCAAAGAAAAAGTGTCTGTTGCAATACCCTGAATCGCAGGAGCGGAGATACCTTCCCGTAAGTCATCAGGGCCTGTAATGACACAGGCTTCCTGCCAAAGCTGCGCATCGATACATTGTTGCAGGATATGAGCGCCGCCTTCTATCAGTACGGAAATAATGCCTTGCTCCGCGATATTTTTCAGCACTTCCATCATCGTATTGCCGCTGATAAAAACAGTAGGCGCACTATTGTCAAAAACAGCATAGTCGGCAGGAATTTTTTCCTGTTTTCCCACTACAATTCTTACCGGCTGTTGTCCGTGCCAGTGCCTTACGGTTAAGGCCGGATTGTCGGTCAGTACGGTATTGCTGCCCACGAGAATGCCCTGATGTCGCGCCCGCAATTGATGGACATAGCGTTGTGCCAGTGGCCCGCTGATGGCAATGCGTTTTTTTGGTTGACCGATAAACCCGTCGCGGCTTTGAGCAAACTTCAGCGTGACGAAGGGTAAATTATGTTGATGAAAATACAGGAAATGTTTCAGCAGTTGCCTGCCTTCTTGTTCAAGCACACCGGTGATGACTTCCACACCGTTTTTCCGCAGTCTTGCGATGCCCTTGCCGTTGACGGCATCAAACGGGTCGGTGACGCTGATGACTACTTTCGGAATGTTGTGCCGGATGATTAAATCTGCGCAGGGTGGCGTTTTTCCGGTGTGCGCGCAGGGCTCCAGACTGACATACAGCGTGGATTGTGCTATCAGCGCGCGATCTTCCTCCGCTACCGAGGCAATGCAATTCACTTCCGCATGTGCCTGTCCGCATACCTGATGATAGCCTTCTCCGATAATCCGGTCTCCGTGAACCAACACGGCGCCCACCATCGGATTCGGCGCGACAAATCCATTGCCGAGTTCCGCCAATTCAAGGCAACGGCGCATGTATTTTTCGTGCGTGGAAAGGATTTTATCGGCCATGTCGTCTTTCGCTGATAAGTATTGATTAACTTTGCGAAAATACGAAATTGAACGTACAACAGTATAAAAATATTATCCTGCCCTTGTTGCAGGAAAGCTTCGATGAGCGCGAAGCGGATAACCTGTTTAAGTACACGCTGGAAGATTATTTTCAGAAGCGCTATTTTGATGTCAAAGATTGGGAATTGAAGGATGAGGAAATGGAGGAACTGAATTACTGCTATGAGAAAATCGCCAATCACTATCCTATTCAGTATCTATTTCAGAAAGCATGGTTTTACGGATTGGAATTCCATGTCGACGAACACGTACTGATACCGCGGCCGGAAACGGAAGAACTGGTTGACTGGATACTGAAAGAACATGCAGGAAATACAACATCGCAGGTATTGGATATCGGCACCGGCAGCGGTTGTATTCCCATTGTATTGAAGAAATACCGCGAAAGCTGGCAAGTGGCGGCTATGGATGTATCGGAAGCAGCGCTTGCTGTTGCACAAAAAAATGCACATCAGCATCAAACGGATATTGCGTTTATATACGCTGATATTTTACAAATGCCTGAAGCAGGCAAATATGATATCATTGTCTCCAATCCACCTTATATACCCGAAAGTGAAAAGGAAGTAATGTCACTGTCTACGGTACAGCACGAACCTGCCCTGGCATTATTTGTGCCGGAAGATGAGCCGTTGCTTTTTTATGATAAGATTGCCACTTTCGCGCAGCAATACCTGAAAAAAGGCGGATATCTCTACTTCGAGCTGAATGAATTTAATGCGTCACAGGTGAAGGAAATGTTAGAGAATAAAGGCTTTTCGGATTTGGTGTTAAAACAGGATTTTGCCGGAAAAGACAGAATGCTGCGGGCGATATTCCGATAGTATTCTTTTGCTATTTCCGGATGACCTTTTTATTCCAATCGCTGTTTCGTTTTCCTTCGGGCGTTGCCATATCATACTGTCCGATATAGATGATACCCAACACCTGATCCTGTTCGCCGAAGCCGAGTCCTGCTTTAAATTCCGGATGATAGCACATGCCGCCCGTGCTCCAGAAGGTGCCGACCTGATGGGCAGTAGCTATCAGCAGCATATTCTGGATAGCAGCGGACGTAGCCGCGATTTCTTCCAGCTCAGGGATATTGCTTTTGTCGCCGCGTTTGTTGATACAAACGATGACATGAGAACAATTCTTTGCTCTGTATTTTATTTTCTCGTATTTCTTTTGCAGAAACTGTGTTTCCGGCGTCAGCGTATGATACAAACCACCGTGAAAGTCGCCGAAATCCTGCACATTTTCCGGGCCGTACACTACGAATCGCCAGGGCTCCGTGAAGCCGTGCGTAGGTGCCCAGTTGGCCGCTTCCAGCATTGCCTGTATGACCTCTTCAGCCACCGCTTTTCCGTTGAAATCGTCGGGGTCTATGGTGCGTCTTCGCTTGATGATATCCAATATTTCCATAAAACAGGTGAATGTATTGCAAAGTAAATAAATTCTGCCAAATACAATAATGTCTTTATTTTTACCGTATAGTAAACATGCGATTCATACGACCCGTTTTCTGGCTCTGCCTGCTCGTCAGTGCAAGTGGATTGTATGCACAATCCCTGTCGTCGGATTTTAGTAAATATTCCAACCTCAGAACGGTGTTTGTGTCGCAGTTATCGGACAGCCTGCAGTTGGATACACTCAGCGTTTTTCCGCATTCCGTGGTGGTGCGCGATGCAGCGACACAACAGGTGATTGCCCCGGAATCCTATGTCGTGGAGGTCTCCGGAAAAATATACTTCAAAGGCGCTGTCCGACCGGATTCCGTATATGTCACCTACCGCACACTGCCCGTGCAGGTCGTGCAATCGTTGCAGCATAAAACTCCGGCGATGATACGCAAAGGAGATTCCTTATTTTACGAGAAATTTTATTACCAGCCACCAGCCATACAAACCGCCTCTTTTCTGGATTTTGACGGACTGAACTACAGCGGTAACTTCGCGCGTGGTATTCAGTTTGGCTCCAATCAGGATTTAACCCTTAATTCCAATCTCGATTTGCGGCTGAGCGGGAAAATCGGAAACGGGATTGAGATTACCGCCGCGCTGACGGACAATAATATCCCGCTTCAGCCGGATGGAACCACTCAGCAGTTACAGGACTTTGATAAGGTATTTATTCAGCTGAAAAAAGATCCGCATCAGATTATTGCCGGCGATTTCAATCTCAAGGGAATGGATAGCTATTTCCTCAAATTTTCCAAGCAGTTGCAGGGAGCGAGTTATGTCAATGACCTTCGATTTAAAAATGGCATTCGTTTGCAAACGTCCACTTCTATGGCGGTGAGCCGGGGTAAATTTACCCGCAATATTTTTCAGGGCGGAGAGGGCAATCAGGGACCTTATCGGCTGGTGGGCAACAGCAATGAAACATTCATCATAGTGCTGGCCGGTAGTGAGAAAGTATTTGTGGATGGCGTGCGCCTGCAGCGCGGCGAACTGCTCGATTATGTGATGGACTATAACACCGGTGAGCTGATTTTTATGCCGCGTTTTCTGATTACCAAAGATTCCAGGATTGTAGTGGAGTTTGAGTATGCTGATCGCAATTATTTCAGAACTACGGTGCATGAAGGCATCCGCTTTCAATATAAAAAACTGAATGTCTACACACAGGTGTATGCGGAACAGGACGCCAAGAACCGTCCGATTGCCAATGCGCTGTCGGATAGTGTGAAGGCTTTTTTGTCTACTGTCGGCAATGATATTTCCAATGCTTTTGTCAGCGGTGTGCGCGAAACGGATTACGACCCGAGCAGGGTGCAGTACCGGCTGATGGATACCACGGTCAACTCGATTACCTACGATTCGGTGTTTGTGTATGATACCAATCCCGACAGTGCGCGCTATTTGTTGTCTTTTTCATTTGTCGGCGCCAACAAGGGGAATTATCAGCCGACAAAAAATGC
The DNA here is from genome assembly GCA_020848315.1 of Chitinophagales bacterium. Classification (GTDB taxonomy): domain Bacteria; phylum Bacteroidota; class Bacteroidia; order Chitinophagales; family JADIYW01; genus JADJSS01. The sequence continues at coordinate 4,186 of JADLAH010000111.1, forward strand.
GAACAATATCCGCGTGTATCAATGGGTGGCGCCGATCAACGGCATTCCGCAGGGAAGCTATGAGCCTATTGTTTTGTTAGTAACGCCGAAAAGTCAGCTGATGTTCACCTTCGGTGCGTCCTACGATATCAGCCGCAATATGAAAGTGCAGGCAGAAATGGCCATGTCTAATTTCGACAGAAATCTGTTCTCTTCGCTGGGTAGTAAAGACAATAAAGGCTATGCCGCACAGATGCAACTGCAGCGCACCGATTCTGTGAAATCCAATGTGGTGTGGACGAATGCCGTGCGCTATGAATTTAAATCGGATAATTTTCAACAGGTGGAACCATTCCGGAATGTGGAATTTATCCGCGACTGGAACGTCGTGCAGCAGAATAATCAGACCGAACATATCGCGGGATTTCAGTCGTCCGTCTGGGATATGAAACACAATCTCCGCGCGGGTTATCAGTTTTCCACTTTTATCCGGCAGCAGCAATACAAGGGATTTGAGAACCGGCTGAATTTCTCGACGAATATCAAACGTGTGAACGTAGTGGCCGATGCGCGTTTGCTTACCACGCAGGATCCCGCCTATAAAACCATGTTTTTCCGACCTTCCCTGATGGCGAGTTATTCAATTGCAAAAGCTCGCGGACTGGGCTTCGGGGCAGGATTCACACAGGAAAATAATGTCTTCAAAAACAAATTGACGAATGAGCTGCAGGCTTCTTCTTTCAAAAATAACAATGTTTTGTTTCAGTTCTTTCTGCCCGATTCTGCGAAGTGGAATTTTATGGTGGAATACAAATTCAGACAGGATCTGGGTGTGCGGGATAAATCCTTCGCCGATTCCTCGCTGGCGCACACGGTGGAGTTTCGCGGGGGCGCGAGTCAGCTGAAAAATCAGACGTTTAACTGGACGTTCACCTACCGCGATTTACGGGTAAAAGATACGGCGGTGGCGATGGAACCGGAAAAGACTTTTCTGGGCAGAACGGAATACGGCGCACGCATTAAGCGCGGGGTGTTGCGGATGAATTTTATTTATGAGCTTGGCGGCGGACGCGAGAAAGTGCGGCAGTTTACGTATGTGCAGGTGCCTTCCGGACAAGGCTATTACCGGTGGATAGATCAGAATCAGAATGGTATCCGCGAACTGGATGAGTTTGTGCCGACACAGTTTAATGACAGCGCACAATATGTACGTGTGCTCACTGATTTAAATGAATATGTGCGTTCCAATTCCACGGCTTATACACAGAATATTACCATTCAGCCCAAGGCGATCTGGTTTAATGAAAAAGGATTCAAGAAGTTTATGTCGAGGCTGACGATACAATCTTATCTGCAGTTGCGCCGCAAAACCTACCGCAGCAATAACCTGCGCATTTTCAATCCGTTTGTATTCAATTCTACAGACAGCAATGTGATTGCACTGAATACCAATATCCGTAACACCTTTATTTTTAATTCCGGCGATCCGGTATATTCCTTTTCCTTTACCAATCAGCTGGTGGGAGATAAGCTGCTGCTGATTAACGGATTTGATACGCGCAAAAGAATGGATAATATTCTGGAAGGATATTACAACCTGAACACGATGTTCACTTTGCAGATGAAGTTTGTACAAAGCAGAATGTCGCTGGTGTCCGATTATTTCAGCGCGAACAATTACAATATCCGCGGATATTTTCTGGAACCGAAATTCACCTATAATCTGAAAACCATGTTGCGCACATCATTCAGCTACGGATTGACCAGCAAACAGAATGCGGCAAGTTTGGGAGGCGAGAAAACGCTGGCTAATAAGATGGAACTGGAATTGCGATACAGCAAGGCGGCCAAGAATACACTGGAAGCAAAATTTGCTTTCGCGGTGGTGAATTTTTCCGGAGAAAATGGTACCACAAAAGCCTATACCATTCTCGAAGGATTGCAGCCCGGCAACAACTATCTGTGGAATGCTACCTATACCAGAAACATATCGCGCAATCTCGAACTCGGACTAACGTATGAAGGCCGTAAAACCGGCACAGCAAAACTGATTAATACCGGCCGTGCGCAATTAAGAGCAGTATTCTAATCATAAAAAAAAACAGGCGCCGACAGGATATGAGCCAGCTGCCTGTTTAAAAGAATCAGCGGTTTATTCTTCGGATTTATTCTTGAGTTTCATCAGTAATGTATAAGCATTATGTGTGACTACGGTAGCGTCTTTCAGACTGTCTCCATTCAGAATTTCTGTAATGCCATTGTCTGAGATGCCGGTTTGTACTTCCGTCATTACATATTGTCCGTCTTTCTGCTGAATGAAGATAAACTGTTTGTTTTCAAGACGCACAATCGCATCATCAGGCAGTGTGTAGGCATTGCTGTGTGTAGTTTCAATGTCGGCATTCATATACATGCCCGGCATCAATACCGGATCGTATTTATCGAAGTGGCAATGGATTTCTGCATCGCGGTTGTCGCCCAGATTTCTGGCGGTGAGAATAATACGCGAAGCGTATTTCTTTTCCGGATGATTGTTGGTGTAGGCCATTACTTTTTGTCCGATTTTCACGCGGTCGATGTCTTTTTCAAATACGGTAAGGGAAAGATGAATGTCAGATGGGTCTATCAGTTCGAATAATACATCTCCGGGCGCTGCGTATTTGCCGATATTGGCGTGCACAGCAGATACATAACCATTGATAGGCGCTTTGACAGAGATGCTTTTGGAGATAGTGCCAATTGTTACCTGAGCCGGATTGATGCCAATCAGCAGCAGTTTTTCAGAAAGTGCTTTCAGCTGAATCTGTAGCGCAGTATATTCTGCTTCTGTTTGCTGGAAGATTTTATCGCTGCTGACTTTATTCTGGTTCAGTTCTTTTTGTCGCTGATATTCCAGTTCCGTTACTTTCAGTTTTGCCTTTGTTGTCAGGTAGTTTTCCTGCAATTCGATGTATTGCGGATCTTCCATGGTGGCAATAACCTGTCCTTTGCTGACATGCATGCCTGTCAGCAGTTGCGTGTTTTTCAGATAGCCGCCCAGTGGTACGCTGATGGATACCGTGTTCTGTGGCGGTACATCAATTTTTCCGTTAACGGTCAGCATGCCGGAGATATCCTGCTGCTGCATACTACCAACGGTAATGTCTGCATATTTGATTTGTTCAGCGGTCAGCTGAACGATATTTTCAGCAGTTGCTGCGGGTGTATCTTCCGCTGTGTTTTTTTTATTCTTACATCCTGCAATAGTAATAAATACGATGGAGGAGAGGATGATAGCTGTTTTATGTGAAGTCTTCATGAGCTGTATTTTAATAGTCGGAATTGGTTAAGTAATGCAATTGAATAACGCTTTCGTTGAGTTGATGCACCGCCTGCAAATAGTTGCTTTGCAGTGCGATTATCTGGTTGGTCAGCATCATCCACTCGAGATAGTTTATTTCGCCGCTGCTGAATTGAAGATCAGCGCCTTTGGTGATGCTATCGGAGTTTTTCAGCGCGGTATTTTCGTAATAAAGTACAGTTTCCAGTTGCATGATATAGTTGGCATATTCCTTTTCAAACAAGGATTGAAGCGTCTGTTTGTTTTGCTGCACCTGGTTTTCTGCCAGTCGGACCTGCGCATCTGCTGCGCGGATGGCGGCTTTCTGTGCACCGGCATTCAATGGAATGCCTATGCCGACCTGCGCCGACTGGAATCGTTTGCCGGCGTTGTAAAATACATTATCCGCGCCGTTTCCGCGTATACTCATGTTGTTGTAACCTACTGTGAAATCCGGCAGCCTTTTGCTTTTTTCCAGCTTGATGCTGGCTTTTGAAATCTCCATTTCCTGCGTCAGCGGCAATATCTCCGGATGTTGTTCAAATGACACGGATGCCGGTGGCGTGTAAGTCAGGTAGTTGCCTTCAGATACCGGCAATAAGGTTTCATCGGTGTTTAACAGATAACTGAATTGTATGCGCACTGTTGTCAGGTCGTTTCTGATTTGTTTGAGTTGCAACTGTATTTGTCCGTATTGCTGTTCTGCAGTCAGTTTTTCCATCAGATTGCTTTCGCCATTGTTGAAACGAAGCACACTCTTTTCCAGAAAAATTTTATACAGACTATCGTGTCGTCGCAGCAAGTCTTCTTTTTTCAGCAGATAGAGATACGTATAAAATACTTCCGCTACATTTTTCCGCAATTGCGCAATATCCGAATTGGTCATTAATTCACTTTGTTTCCAGGTCTCTTTCAGTACGGATTTTTGTCGCGTGTATACGGTCGGGAAGCTGAAGCTTTGACTGATACTGAATTTGGCGTCAAAATAAATGCTGTTTACCTGACCGAGTTCGGAACTGATGCTAACCGGCGGCAGGTTGTTGGCCGTTTGAATGAGCTCTTTCTGGTAAGCTGCTTTCAGTTGTCCGCTTCTGATGGCCAGATTATTGGCCACTGCACTGTCCATGGCTGCTTTCAGTGTAATGTTGTTTTGTGCAGATGCCGTTCCGTACGACAAACTCAATAATACAAATAAGATTGTGGCGGTTGTAACGGCAGGCTGTTTTTTAGGATTTCCTTTTTCAAACAGGATATATAAAATCGGCAAAACAAACAGCGTCAGTAATGTCGCAATCATGAGTCCGCCGATAACAACGGTAGCCAGCGGACGCTGCACTTCCGCGCCTGCGCCATTGCTGATAGCCATCGGTAGAAATCCGAGAGATGCCACAAATGCGGTCATAAGTACAGGTCTTAATCGCACTTTGGTTCCCATAATCACAATCCGGTGTAAATCATTCAATCCTTCTTTTTTCAATCTGTTGAATTCTGTAATCAGTACGATGCCGTTCAGCACTGCAACGCCAAATAGCGCGATAAAACCAATGCCTGCGCTGATACTGAATGGCATTCCACGCAGTGCCAGCGCGAAAATGCCGCCGATAGCCGAAAGAGGAATCGCGGAGTAAATCAACAAGCCGTGTTTTAATGAATTGAAAGCAAAATACAGTAGCAGGTATATCAGTGCCAGTGAGACGGGAACGGCAATGCTGAGGCGGTCTTTTGCCGCATTCAGATTCTCAAAAGCGCCACCGTACGTAATGTAATATCCGGCAGGTAAACGCATGTTTTTGCTTGTTTTTTCCTGCAATTCCTGTACGATACTTTGCACGTCCCGGCCGCGGACATTGAATCCGACCACAATACGTCGTTTCGCGTCTTCTCTTTGTATCTGATTCGGACCTTCCTGTATCTCCACTTTGGCGAGTTGATACAGCGGTATCTGTGCACCTCGTGGCGTTGGTATCAGCAATTGCTGAACATCTTGCAATTGCTGACGTTGTTCGCCCGCAAGTCTCACGACCAGATCGAAGCGACGCTCGCCTTCGTACAACATTCCGGTGCTTTGACCCGCGAATGCGGTATTCACAATCCGGTTGATGGAACTGACATCGAGTCCGTACTGCGCGATGGCGGCTCTGTTGTATGTTATGACAATCTGCGGCATACCGGAAATGGCTTCCACATACAGGTGTGTCGCGCCGTCTACCGTATTGACAAGTTTTCCAAGTTGCTGCGCGTAATGCGCCAGTGTATCGAGGTTCTCTCCGAATATTTTACACACCACATCCTGTCGTGCACCGGTCATCAGCTCATTAAACCGCATCTGTACCGGATACTGAAATCCGTAGGTGACACCCGGAATGACTTCGAGCGCTTTGCCCATTTTTACGGCCAGTTCGTCGAATGTGCGCGCGGAAGTCCATTCTTCCTTATCTTTCAGAATGACCATCATATCCGCGGCTTCTATCGGCATCGGATCGGTAGGCACTTCGCCGCTTCCGATTTTCGCCACAATCTTTTCTACCTCCGGAAATTTCTCTAATAGAATTTTTTCACTCTTCATGGTGGCATCAATAGATACATTTAAGTTGCTGCCCGTGAGCACTCTGGTATCTACCGCAAAATCACCTTCCTCGAGTGCGGGAATAAATTCGCCGCCCATGCGGGATAATATAAATAAAGCGAGCGTGAATAAGAGAATAGTAACGGTGATGATGGACTTCGGAATGGAAAGCGCTTTTTGCAATAGTTGCTGATAGCGTATTTCAATTTTTTCCATCCATCTGTCGGAGAAATTCTTGCTGTGTTTGATTTTTTTATCGAGAAATAAGGCGCTCATCATCGGAATATAAGTGAGCGACAGCACGAAGGCGCCGAGTAATGCGAACGCCACGGTTTGCGCCATCGGTTTGAACATCTTGCCTTCAATGCCCTGTAGCGTGAAAATAGGCAGATATACAATCAGGATGATGAGCTGCCCGAATACCGCACTGTTCATCATCTTTCCGGATGCCTGCTGCACTTCGTCATCCATTTCCCGCTGACTGAGCCGAGCGATGTGACTGAATTTCTTGCTGTGCGACAACTGATGCATGACCGCTTCCACGATAATGACGGCGCCGTCGACAATCAGGCCGAAATCGAGTGCGCCCAGGCTCATCAGGTTGCCGCTTACGCCGAACTGATTCATCAGTATTACGGCGAATAACATGGATAAAGGAATAACCGAAGCGACCAGCAATCCCGCTCTGACATTACCCAGAAATAGCACCAGTACAAACACCACGATGAGTGCGCCTTCGAGCAGGTTTTTTTCTACTGTTCCGATGGCATGGTTTACCATCTTTGTGCGATCCAGAAACGCTTCTATCTCTACGCCTTCCGGCAGTGTTTTCTGTATTTCTTCAATCCTGGCTTTTACATTTTTGATGACTTCATTGCTGTTGGCACCTTTCAGCATCATCACCACTGCGCCAGCCACTTCATATTGCCCGTTGTAGGTCATCGCGCCATATCTTGTCGCATTGCCGGTGCTGATATTGGCCACCTGATGCAACATCAGCGGTGTGCCGTCCGGCAATGTTTTTACGGCAATCTGTTGTATGTCTTCCAGACTGCCGATGAGTCCTTCGCTGCGGATAAATA
>JADLAH010000112.1 GCA_020848315.1 Chitinophagales bacterium
AATGGAAAAGACGGACAATTGTCCGTCTTTTGTTATTTTAAAGTCTAAAATCACAACAAAATGGCAGAAAAAGTAAGCTTGTGTTCCAAAAGTGTTGTTGGAGCAAAAAAATGCAGATGTGGTAGTAGTAAATTAATAAAGTATGGGTTTACAAAAGGTAATAGCCAACGCCTAAAATGTCTTTTCTGAAATAAAACAAAGGTGGAGACCTATAACAATAAAGCGTGTCTTCCGGATATTGACCAGTCTATTACCGTATTAACCAAAGAAGGATTAGGCATCAGGAGCACGGCAAGAGTGCTGTCTATTTCACCCACTACTTTATTAAAAAGATTACTGAGTATTGCCTCACCTGCCGCAATGTGCCAAGTAGAACAATAAAAAAAACGGCAGTTGCGATGTAACTTACATCGCAACTGCCGTTTGTAGTGGAGCTGGCGAGATTTGAACTCGCGTCCGGACAAAACGTTCATAAGCTTTCTACATGCTTAGCTATAACTTATTTTTCGTACTGCGGCAGGCGTTACAACCTACCGACCGCAATCTTAGTTCCTGAATTTCACTTCACAGGCGAAACAACTGTGTCGCTATACCGATTGGATGATGCTCCGTCGAACAGTATCGGTCCACCTGTTTCGAGGAGCAAAGGCCTGGCTTAATAACCTGTATTAAGCAGCCAAAGCGAATTCTTGATCGCCATGTAAAAAAGTTTCATGCATTAAGTTTAACGAGCCAAATCGCACAATGCTCGGCATGCTTACTTACCAACTATCCTGCCGTCAATTCCTGTCAACCCCATATTGTTGTTGTTTCAGGCGAACGACTATACCGTCAGAAGGCAGTATATTCAAAGAACGCTTGATATTAAAACAACCATTCGGCTGTTTTGGTTCCCAAAGATAAGGAACTTTGCCGGAATTAATAAATTCCCCATTTTTGTTATTCTATAATTCTATTATTTTATAATTCTCCAATTCAATTCCGTCTATCAGCTTATTAGTATTTCTTATCACATTATTTCGTGGTTTTTCCCTAAATTTGGAACTTGAAACAGTAATTATTGTTATACACTATAAAACAAAACAATCATGGCATTAGAATTAACCAACGACAACTTTAAAGAAAAAGTATTAGATACAAAAGGAGTAGCCTTAGTGGATTTCTGGGCAGAATGGTGCGGTCCGTGCCGCCTGATCGGTCCGGTAGTGGAAGAACTCGCCAACGAATACGAAGGAAAAGCCGTTATCGGTAAACTGAATGTGGACGACAACCGTGAAGTAGCGGCACAGTTCGGTATCATGAGCATCCCGACCCTGCTGTTCTTCAAAGACGGTCAGTTAGTAGACAAACATGTAGGGGTGGCTTCCAAAGGCGACCTGAAGAAAAAAATTGATGCAGCGATGGCGTAATGCCTCGTTGCCACTGGATAAATGGCCGGGAAATTATTTTCTTGGCCATTTTTTTTATCTTGTATCCGTAAAACAGTGCCGTGGCCAATTTTCTGCAACAGGATTTTCAGCAACTCGACCAACTTGACCTGCTGGCCAGGCAGGTAGTGGAGGGCTTTATCATCGGCCTGCACAAAAGTCCGTATCACGGCTTCTCCGTTGAATTCGCGGAGCACCGTCTGCACAACACCGGCGATTCCATCCGCGATATCGATTGGAAAGTGTACGCACGCACGGAAAAACTCTACACCAAACGCTTCGAAGAAGAAACTAATCTGCGCTGTCAGCTCGTGATAGACGCGTCTTCCTCGATGTATTTCCCGAGAGACCGCATGCCGGGAGAACTCAATAAAATGGAATTTTCCTGCATTGCCGCTGCCGCCATTGCGTACATGCTGAAAAAGCAGCGCGATGCCACCGGACTGACCGTTTTCAGCGATGCAATACAGTCGCATACCGGCGCGAAAACATCGGCACTGCACCATCAGCTGCTGCTGAATACGCTGCACCAACTGATGATACATCCGCAGGAACAACGTACCACATCCACCGCGCAGGCACTGCACCAGATTGCGGAAGCCATTCACAAGCGCTCCCTGGTAGTTATTTTCACCGACCTGCTCGATGCCGGCGACAATACCGATCTTTTTCAGGCATTGCAACACCTGCGCCACTGCAAGCACGAAGTGATTTTGTTTCATGTCACGGATGCCGCGAGAGAAATGGATTTCACTTTTGAAAATCATCCCTACGAATTTATCGATATGGAGACGGGCGCTTCGGTGAAGCTGCAACCCCATCAGGTAAAGGAAGTGTATGTGAAAAAAATGCAGGAACGCATCGCACAGTTCCGGCTCACATGCGCGCAATACAAGATAGATTGGGTGGAGGCGGATATCAGCGAAGGATACCGGCAAATCCTGATTTCCTATTTGCTGAAACGCAGTAAAATGATGTGATACGATGGTGTTGAATTACAAAAAATATGGCGAACAGGGGCCGGTGATTTTGATTCTGCACGGTCTGTTGGGGTCGCTCGACAACTGGCAGACCATCGCCCAACAGTTGGCCGCTCATTTTCAGGTATACAGTCTGGATATGCGCAATCACGGGCGTTCCCCGCACGCGCCGGAGATGAGCTATGAAGTGATGACGCAGGATATCGTGGAATTTTGTCAGCAACAGCAGATTGGCAAAGCGACCCTCATCGGACATTCCATGGGCGGAAAAGTGGCGATGTGGACCGCCTTGCAACATCCCGAAATAATAGATAAACTGATTGTCGTCGACATCGCGCCGGTGCGCTATGAGGGCGGCCACGAATCTATCCTGTTCGCAATGGCGGAAGCGCCGCTGGCTGTCTATAGCAGCAGGAGCGAGGTGGAGCAGTTTATTGCTCCGCGCATTCCGGAAGAAGGCGTGCGACAGTTTATCCTGAAAAATCTGGGCAGAAATCAGGATGGGAAATTTATCTGGAAAAGCAACCTGCCCGTACTGATTGCCACTTACCGCGTATTAATGGATTTTCCGGTTTCATCCGCTGTTTTCCAAGGTCCGGCATATTTTATTCAGGGCGAAAAATCAGCTTATATACAGGCAGAAAACAAAGCGCAATGCATGGCATTGTTTCCGCATGGCGAATTTCATTCCATAGCCGGTGCCGGCCACTGGGTGCATGCCGATCAGCCGCAGGCCTTCGTAGAAACGCTAAATACAATATTGCGTTAACACCTCAGGTTTTCATAAAAAAAGGATAAATAGTATCTTTCGTACTCAATCCGATAAGTATGATAAAAAAGATTTTAGGGGCACTTGCCATATTGCTGGCGGCTGTCTGGATATATGTTGCCTATGCGCGCAAAAATCTGATTTTACCTAAAGAAGTGGTCAAAGCGCGACACGCGCCGGCAGACGCGAAATATTTGCAATGGAATGGCTGTGAGCTACTCTATACCGATAATGGCAGCGGCATGCCGGTAGTGATGATACACGGCTTCGGTGGCAGTAATTTCGATTTTTCCGTGCTGGATACATTGGTACGTAATGCGGGCTACCGTGTGATCCGGCTCGATTTGCCGGGCTTCGGCTTGTCGGATTATCCGAATACACCGGAGGCAAAAACCGATCTTCTGAAAACCTACAATGATTATTTCAATTTTATCATAGATACCCTGCACCTGGATTCTATGTACGTCATGGGCAATTCAATGGGCGGTATGATGGCCTGGAATCTGACGGTGGAACATCCGGATAAAGTTAGAAAACTGGTGTTGTTCAACAGCGCAGGCTATGATATGAAAGAAGTTCAAAAAACTGCCGGGGTTGAAATTTTTCGCAATGATATTGTCAAAGTTATCTTAAAAAGAGGTCTTCCGCTGTTTATGACACAGCGTGGCATTAAGGGGGTGTTTTACAGTCAGGAATTGATAACACCGGAACGTGTAGAGAGAGTAAATGATTTGTGGAACAGAGAAGGTAATCTCATGCATCTGGTAGAAATGGTTTCATCGGATCAGGAGCTGGATGAAGCTAAAATCAAAACAATTACCTGTCCGACACTGATTTTCTGGGGTAAACAGGATAAAGTGGTGGACCCGAAATATGCGGAACGTTTTCACCAGGATATCGCGAACAGCGAAATGGTGATGTATGATTCCTGTGGACACGTACCGATGATGGAGCGCCCGATAGAGGTTCGCGACAGAGTGTTGACTTTCTTCAGCAAAAATTAATCGTGGTCTAAAGGGCGTTTTTTCACCATGCCGCCTTTGATGTTTTTCACACTTTGCGTGATGATGAAGGCATCCGTATCTATCTTTTCTATCTCGCTCATCAGTTTTCCGATTTCGAGTCGGGTAATGACCGTGTAGATAATGTCGCGTTCTTCCTGTTTTACACCGCGTTTGCCGGTACCTTTTTTCTGCGCATAAATCGTGTAACCGCGTCCCAGCGTATTCTTAATCATGTATTCAATTTCCTGCGGATAATCGGAGATGATGGTGACGCCCATGTATTCTTCCACACCTTCCACAAAAAAGTCGACTGTTTTAGAGGCAGACAGATAGGTAAGCATCGCATACATCGCTGTTTCCAGAGAAAGGAGATAAGCCGCAAAAGAGAAGATGATGATATTGAATACAAGGATAATGTCGCCGATAGTGACGCCCATTTTTTTACTCAGGAAAATGGCTAATACTTCTGTGCCGTCAATGACCGCGCTGCCTCTGATGGCCATGCCGATGCCGGCGCCCAGAAAGAAACCGCCAAAGATCGAAATCAGCAGCTTGTCGCTCGTGATTTGCGGGAAGGGAAATACGGCGACGAGTGCCGCAAGCGCCACAATTGCCAAAGCCGTTTTGAAAGCAAATGAACGGTTGACAACTTTGCTGCCCAATATAATGAACGGGAGATTCACGCCTACAATCAGGAATGAAATCGGGATTTTGGTCATTTCATGAATCAGCAAAGAGATACCCATGGCACCGCCGTCTATGAAATTATTGGGCAATAAAAAACCGCGCAATCCAAAACCTGCGGAGAAAATACCGGCCAGAATGAATAACGCGTCCTTGGTCTCCCGTTTCAGTCCGATACTTAGAATCTCGATGCGTTTGTTGATTTCCTGACCGGATAGCTTTTTGCCGGACTTATCTTGTCCGTCCGCCAGAATTTTCCTTCTGAGAATATCGCGGATAAATTTATTCATGATTATTTACTCCGAAATGTACAAATAAATCGGCAATACTGCGAGGGAGGATGGTAGTATTAAAATTTATTTCATGAACCGCGGGTGGTGCAATGACATCGATTCGCGGAGGTATTGCTGGTCGAGGTGCATATATATTTCCGTGGTAGTGATAGACGAATGTCCCAGCATTTGCTGCACTGCCCGCAGGTCGGCGCCACCTTCAATCAGGTGGGTGGCAAACGAATGCCGGAAAGTGTGCGGGGAAATATTCTTCTGCAATCCGGCTTTTTCCGCCAGCTTTTTAATCACGAGAAATACCATCACACGGGAGATGGGTTTTCCTCTCCGGTTTAAAAAAAGCACATCGGAATACGCGGGATATTGCGGCAGATTTTTGCGCACATACTCCAGATAAATTTCGATGTGTTTCAACGCGACGCTGCCAATCGGTACCAGTCTTTCTTTATTGCCTTTTCCTATTACACGAATAAATTCAATGTCTTTATACAAATGCGATATTTGTAGCTGTATCAGTTCTGTCACCCGCAAACCACTGCTGTACAAGGTTTCCAGCATGGCTTTATTGCGGATGTCTTCGGGCTTGGTCAGATCCAGTCCGTCTATCAGCAATTCTATTTCCTGAAAAGAAAGCGTGTCGGGCAGATACTTGCCCAGCTTCGGACCTTCCAGTAAAGTACTCGGATCGTTTTTGATAAACTCTTCGGTGAGCAGATATTTATAAAATGCTTTGATGCCGGAGATGATGCGCGCCTGACTTCTTTCGCTGAGGCCGAGGTCGTGCAGGAAGGCGATGAAGTGTTCCAGGTCATCGAGTGTGAGGTCGCCCGGTTCCGTTATTTTTTGTTCCGTTATAAGATACTGTTGCAGTAATGTCAGGTCGTGCAGGTAGGCATCCACCGAGTTGGGTGACAGCGATTTCTCTATTTTGAGATACGCTTTAAATCCTTTCAGATAAGCTTGCCACATTGCCATAGTATCCTTTGCAATATACGGGCTGCATGGCATCTGTGCCACATTTTCCGCATTTTATTTTTTATTTTACTATCTTGTAGAGGTATTCTATCACCTGAAAAAAGGATAAGCGTGAAAAAAATTATCATCATCAACGGACCCAATCTGAACCTGCTCGGCATGCGCGAACCTTCCGTGTATGGTTCTGAAACATTTGAACATTTTTTAAGTCAATTGCAGCAAAACTATCCGCATCTGGAGATCACTTACTTTCAGAGTAATATCGAAGGGGAACTGATCAGCAAGTTGCATGAAGTCGGATTTTCTCATGATGGCATCATCCTGAATGCGGCCGGATACACACATACATCGATTGCATTGGCAGACGCGATTCGCGCGATTAAATCGCCGGTGGTGGAAGTGCATATCAGCAATACTTTCTCCCGCGAGGAGTTCAGACATCATTCTTATATTTCCGCGGTAGCCAAAGGGATTATCGTAGGTTTCGGACTGAAGAGTTATGAACTGGCCGTGAAATATTTTGAGTAAATTTATTATGTTATAAAGAGAGAGGGGGCACCACGAAGTGGTGCCCCCTCTCTCTTTATCTAGTATCTAGTATCTAGTATCTAGTATCTAGTATCTAATGTCTAATGTCAAATGTCTCCTTACGCCGGTTTCAGCGTAATCTTGCGCTCTGTCGGATTGTTCGGTGTGTCTACTACTTTATTGTCTTTATCCAGCAGCGTCAGTTTGATTTTATTTTCACCCATCGGCAGTCCTTCCATGAAGAAGCCGGCCCATTTGGTGAGTATAAATTCTGTTCCGTTGATTTCCGCTTTTACCTTGTATCCTTTCGGTGATAAATCGCAGTTGACCAGATAGAAATCCAGCAGCACGGCGTCTGTTTCACTGCCTTTGTATTCGCCTTTCGGGCGACTGAAAAACAGCATCGGGCCACTCAGGTCAGGTGCCGCATATCTTGCAGTATATCTTGATTTTCCGGTAATTACAGTGGTCAGCGCGAAGGCATCCTTGTGCTTGATGCTTTCGTGGTAGGAGCGTGACAGGAATGATAAAACAATATGTTGTCCGTCGCCGGCTGCCTGTACGGTTTCATTCGGTTTGTACAAGGCGAAATACGGCTGATTGTCGACGATGCAATGTACGTGCTGTCCGCCCGCGGCATTCGCGCAGGATTTGATGCCTGCCATGCTGGTTTGTTTGCCAAACTCGTAGTTGGATGCAGTATACTGTACGGAAATCTTATTGTTGTCCAGATCTTCCATGCTGGTCACGGTTCCTTGTTGCAGCGCTGCGCCCGCAAACTGTTCGGGAGAATATAATTCGGTCAGCGTGATGCCGTTTTTATTGTAACTCATTAATTGCGCTGTTTTCTTTTTGCAGCATTTTTTTTCACATGTCTTTTTCGGAGAGGAAGCGATAAAGACTATCGCCAGTAGAGGAATGAAGAGTAAAAAAAGTTTTTTCATGATATGAATATTTGACCTAAAGTTGCGTCTTTTCCTGCAATTTTTCCAGAAAATATAGCGCGTGAATGTTATTAATTCTAAAATCCGGAGTAGCCGGTGGAAATTGCATCTTATCCAATATCGCACGATACAGATATAAGGTGTTATTGCTATCGGTAGCAGTCTGCTGTTGTTTTTTTCTTTGTATAGCCTGCACCCATGACTGTGGCAGATTTTCTTTGAGCCATTGCTTCAGCGGATGAGGTGCGGCAGACTCATCAAAAGCCGGTTTGTGGAATGCTGTTTTGAGTGGTTCAAAATAATTACTGAAAACATAGGTTTTGTAATACTGCTGGTATAGTCTCTCTTTCAGCGGCAGTGATTGCCAGTAATGCATCCATTCCTTTTCCCAGAAGGGCAGATAAAAATCCATTCCGAAAAAAGTGTAGGCATGTACAGCATTGACAATAAATTTTGACAGTCGGTTCTGCTGTAACCATTTTTCATATTCCTGTGTGGTGTTGCACGTAATATCTTTCGGCAGTCTGTAGTCAAATTTCTGTGCGATATGTTTGCGGAAATCCTGATGTTCCGGTGCCGTCAGCATACTACCTGCCCATACATCCTGGCAGAATCCGTTAATCACAATGGCATTTTCCGGCAGGATGTTTTTATGGCGTAGCTCATACAATGCAAAAAAATCCTGTTCGTGCGGCAAAGATGTGTAGTGATGATTGCCATCCGAATAGTATTGCCAGGTTTCTGTAAAAAAGACATCCAACAGCTCGTTGTTATATTCTACGAAATGCCACGGAATATCGAGCTGCTGTGTGACTTTTCGGGCAGTTTCCACTTCGTAGCTATCCGCTTTTCCATAAGTGAAACACAGTATGTCAGCAACACCCTGTGTTTTCAGTAAACACAATAAATATCGGGCGTCATAGCCGCCGGAAAGTGGCAGCACAATCGTTCTGCCATTCGCATATTCTACGATGCGTTGCACCATCCGCACTTCCAGTTGGCGCAGCCTGTCGGTATCCGGTGCAAGGTTGCTGTTTCCGGCAATGCTGTATTCCCTGATTTGAAAACTACCATCTGATTGCCGGACTTCCGCATATTCACCTGCCTGTAATTGCAAACACGCTTGCAGCAGTGTTATATTACCAGGCGTGCAGTATATTTTTTGAAAAGCAACTATCGCCTCCGCATTCCACAGGCCATTATACTGAAGTGCATTGGTAATGGTTGTTTTTCCGTTTTCTGTTGTGATGAACAAAGGAAATGTACGCATCCTGTCAACTGCTGCAAAGCAGTAATCCGGTGTTTCAACAATTACACTGAAGTGTCCGTCGGTGTCTTGCAGTATAGCTGAAAAATCTTCTGCCGTGCGGATATCTTTAAATATAGCGGACAGCATTTCATTTTGCAAAAGTTTTCCTTTGTGCCACGCATATCCGATCACGGAAATACCGTTGTTCGTTATCCACTGATAACGCCATTGTTTGTCGTTGTCAAGCCGGATATTCATCTTGCAGCACTTTGAAGTAAATGAAATAAAGCAGGTAGATATGCATCAGCATACTGAATGCGACAAACAGCAGCAGCGATATATAAAAGTTTCCTGTTAGCCCGCCTGCTACGATGGCTGCTGCGCGTCCAATAAAGAGGACGATATTGTATTTTAATTCAAAGGAAAGTTTATTTCTGACATCTAGCACTACAGACACCGGTGTGATGAACAATCCTGCTACATACCATAGAATCAGGTATTGCGCGACTTTTCCGGCTTCGCGCCACACATTGCCGAACAGGACTGCAAAAATTTCCTGTCCATATACAGCGATGGCAATGGCAGGAATACAGGCGAGCAGTAGTGTCCAGGCCATCAATCGCAGTGTGCTTTTTCGTAGTTCCCTGTTATCTTTTTTGCTGGCAGCCTGCCAATAAACCTGTCCCACCGCACCGGTATACAAGCCCGATGGCGCTCCGAGCAGTCGGGTGGCGTAGCTGTAAATACCTACCGTGCCGGATGAGAAAAACTGCGCCAGCAACAGCGGAATACTGTTGCGCGAAAGATTATTGATGAGTGCCGACCAGGTGCCGTATCGTGGAAACTGGCCGTATTCCCGAAGTTTGTCGCGCAATAATGTGATGTTGAATCTGGGTTGGAAATAGCGCAGGCTGAACAGTGCCGCGGCCGCAATTCCCATGCAGAAACCGATGATAAGCGCGTGCGGCACTTGCACTATCAACAGTAGTAAGGTGGCGGGAATAGTGGTAGCTACCTGAATAATCCGCAGCGTACTGATGCGTTTGTACTGCCCGGTTTTATTGAGCCAGACCACGATGGGTTGTTGTATGCCGGACAGCCATACGGTTAGTGGAATCAGTAAATAGGCAGTCTGATAAAACCAAGCCAGCAGACCGGCGGGAATGATTAAGAATATGGAAAATATACCGGCGCCGGTATAGGCTGCATGTACAATAGAGGACGCTTCTGCGGTGTCTTCCGGCAGCATCACCGCCATGTCGAGTTTGGCATTTACCAGTTCATTCAGAATCAGTACGAGGGAAGTGAAAATGCCTAGTACCGCAAAGTCGGATGGCAGGCAATATCTTGGTAAGATAAGTGCAAACAGGAAATTGAGCAGCTGTACGACCAATAACCCCGAGAAAAGGGTAGAGGTGTTTTTTACAAAATCATTTTTCAGCAATTGCCCGAGCATACCTGCTAAGGTACGATTTTTTGTTCGCGTAGCGACTTACTCCATTTTGAAACTGGTAGCAGCCCACAGGCTGGCCATACGAGCCCATCTGAATATCAGCGGCCATAAAATAACCAGCAAAATGGTATTGATCAGGATGATTCGGGGAATCCAGTCGAGCCCCAGGATGAAACTCGCCGGGATAATGAAAATGAAAGAAAAAGCGACACTGATGATATAGCTCATATACATCGACAGAAAGTGAAAGCCGGTTTCATTTTCCAAATCGAAATCGCATTTCGGACAGCGTTTTACCATCTTGCTCAACTTTGTAAGATGGTAGGGATTAGGGTCTTCGAAGACGGATGCTTCGTGGCATTTTGGGCAGCGACAAAGCAACGTGGATTTAAGATTGGCCATGCCAGAAAATTTTAGCGTGTTGAATAATCAAAGTTAACGCTATAGTATTACCTGAAAATTACGAAACTATTGTTTTACAGGCTTGGGCAGCGTGCTGTCTTTTTTAGGTTTCACCACCTTTGTCGTGTCCGGTTTCCCGTATGGCATGATGTCTTTCAGGGTAAAATATTCCGTCTGATTGATTTTTACTTTCACCGGAATAAAACCCAGTGCCCTTACTTTGACGTATCCGCGGTAATCAACCCTGATTTTCTGCCCAAGTATCACCATTCTGGTGCCTTCCGTGAAAAATTTGGAAATCGTCGGCCCTGTATTGACACTGATTCTGAGCGGCAGGTCAAAAGCACATTCTTTGTTGATTTTTACATCTTCCGCAGCTTCGAGTATAGTGCCCAGTTTTTTATCTCCGATGAAAACATCAATCATGATTTCTTCAATCTTCACCTTCGCTTTATATGGATTGTAAATCACGGCGGTAATACCGAGATCAATTTTTTTGAGGGAAAAATCAGCTACGTGAAAATCTTTTGTTTTCACGAGGTAGGGTTCCTTGGGTTCTTGCGCGAAGTTCAGAAGTACAGTAAAGGAAAATATAATCAGGAGTAAGGTGTTTTTCATCTTTTAATCATTGCGCTTTTCTCTGCGTTCCTCTCTTTTTTTCTCCCGTTCTTCCTTGCGGGTTTCGCGTTTTTCCACTCTTTCCTCTTTTTTCGTCAGATACTCGTAATTGGTAGAAAATTCCACCGGTACGGTAAAGGTATTGCCATCGCTTTTTGTTACAGTCATCTCACCGGTAACGGAAACGGCGTAGGTGCCGGATGGCTCATGTCCTTCGATAACAAAGGTGCTGGTCGGGTAGTTGTATTTTATCGGGATAGAAAATTCCGCGTTGGCTTTTATTTTTTTGTCCATCTTAACGACAATGGTGCCCGCACTCTTGCCATCAATGGATAAATCGAGCAGCATATTCTTGAAAGAAAATTCTTCCTCGCTGTTGTTTGCAAATACTGCAGTCGCCCGCAGGTTGGCGTTTTCTTTCGACAGATTTCCCAGATCAAAAGTGCCCATTTTCTTGAAGCTGATTTTTTCCGGTTCCTGATTGCAGGCAGTCAGTAATACGGCTGCCAAACAGAATAGAAGGAGGTTTTTCATGCGCGTAATAATTTTGTACAAATGTATGGATTTGTAATGCAGTGTTTTTCTTTTTAAACTTATTTAGCAAATGGCATGCCTGAATTACCAGCTGCCGGAACTGCCACCGCCGCCAAAGCTGCCGCCGCCGAATCCACCGAATCCGCCGCCAGAACTGCCGCCGCCGCTGAATCCGCCGCCACCGCCCCAGAATCCGCCGGGAGGTGTGCTGTCCCATTTCCGCCAGCCTCTGCCGGTCATGGAGACGGCGCTCTGTTTGCGACTCTGATAAATGATAAAGGCAAAAATGCCGAACACAATCAGGAGTACCAGCCAGGTCGGCATCTGGTCAGCGACACTTTTTGAGCCATCGTTGGTATAGCTGCCGGTAATTAATCCGATGATCCGGTCGGTGGCATCGTCAACGCCTTTATAGTAGTTATTCTGTTTGAATGCCGGTACTATCAGTTCTTCAATGATGCGCTTACTGTCATAGTCTGTCAGATAAGCTTCCAGTCCATAGCCGACTTCGATATCTACCTTGCGTTCCTGTTTTGCCACCAGAATCAGGATGCCGTTGTTTTTGTCTTTCTGTCCGATACCCCATTTGCGGCCCAATTCCACCGCATATTCCGAGATGTCGTAATCGCCGATAGATTCCACTGTCACGACCGTAATCTGGGAAGACGTAGAATCATTGAACGAAACCAGCTTTTGTTCCAGCAGATCCGACTTATCGTCACTCCACAATCCGGCAAAGTCATTCACCAATCGCGGCGGACTCGGCGCTTCCGGTATGCCTCTGTCGTCCAGCGGCTGTGCAGGAAGCAAGGTGGGAATTACCAGCAGGAATACGAGTAATATTTTATGAAAAGGAGATGTCATCAGAAAGTTCGTTCTTGTTGTAGTTATCTAAATCCGGGAAATGGGATGCCAGGATATCGCCGATTTTGTGAATGCACAGCACCATGCCATTACAGTAATGTCCGAGCCGGAATTCGTGCTGCATCTGTTCAATGATATTGTGCCAGAAATCCTTACTGACTTTCTCATTTACCGCCACATCTCCGACAATGGAGAATTTGCGGTCTTTCACCGCGATATAAATCAGTACCGCATTCCGGAAAGGAGTTTGGTCCATATTCAGGCGGTGGAAAGTTTCCACTGCTCGTTCGTAGGCATCGTCCGGACAATATTCGTCCAGATGAATACGGATTTCTCCGGTAGTATTCATTTCAGAATTGCGGATGGCATCCACAATTTTATCCTTTTCCTTGTCGGAAAGAAAGTTGACAGCAGAAGGCATGAACTTAGAATTGAACTTTTGGCGCTTTTTCTGCTCCGGCTTCCGCCTTAAACATCTCTCTTTGCTGGAATTTGAAAATGCCGGCAGTGATGTTGGACGGGAAGGAGCGGATTTTGGTATTGTAAGTCTGCACTGCCTGGTTGTAATCTCTGCGAGCGATATTGATGCGGTTTTCCGTGCGTTCCAGTTCATTCATCAGATCGCTGTAAGCTTGTGGGGCTTTTAAATCCGGATATTTTTCTACCACCACCAATAATCGGGACAGCGCGCCGCTCATCTGGTTTTGGGCTTCCTGGAATTTTGCCATGTTTTCAGGGGTCAGTTCATCCGCACTGAATTGAACAGAGGTCGCCTTTGAACGGGCTTCAACCACGGCTTCCAGCGTTTCCTTTTCATATTTAGCAACGCCTTTTACCGTCTCCACGAGATTGCCAATCAGGTCATTTCTTCGCTGATAGGCCGCTTCTACATCTGCCCAAGCTTTTTTGGAGGCTTCATCATAAGCGATAATCGTGTTGTAAGAGCAACTGCTGAACAACAGGGTTCCGAATGTAATTAAAAACAGGTTGAGAATTCTTCTTTTCATTTGTAATTGGTTTATAGTTGTATGCTTTGTTGAATAAATATAAACATATTTCTCCGAAAATCAGTTCCGTAGTACATCCACAAATTGCGGATAATGTTTATAAATAGTCGGAATCGTAACCGGAACGATATTCCATCATGTAGTTCATCGCTTGCTGCACCGGAAGGTCTTCGAACAGCACACGGTAGATGATTTGTATAATCGGTGTTTTGGTACCTGTGCTGTCGGCCAGCTTTTTGGAGATGCTCACCGTTTTGATACCTTCCGCTACTTCCGTGGAAGAAGCGATAATATCTGCCAGCGTTTCTCCTTTGGCTAATCTTGCTCCCACGGTGTAGTTGCGGCTCATCGGAGAGGTACAGGTGGCCACCAGGTCGCCGATGCCGGCGAGTCCGAGAAATGCCTGTTTGTCGGCACCCATCGCTGTTGCCAGCCGGATGATTTCACCCATGCCGCGGGTAATCAGGAACGCCATCGCGTTCTGTCCGTAGCCCATGCCACCGAGTGCACCGGCTGCCAGTGCCATCGAGTTTTTGAGGACACCCGCCAGTTCCACCGCATAGATATCGTGATTGCTGAATACCTGCAGTCGCTTGCTGCGGATAGCGGCATCGCCTTCTTTGATGACTTCATCAAATTTACTGGCAATGACCGTTGCTGCAGGGTGGAAGCTGGCAATCTCGCGGGCAAGATTGGGACCACTCATGCAACCTACCCGTTTTACGCAGGTTTCGTCGAGTATTACTTTACTCATCGTATAAATATCATTCGGATACAAGATGACATCTTTATCGAGGATACTTTTGCCGGCTTCGAGTTTAATGTCGAAGCCCTTGGTGCAATGTATCATCATGTGGTAAGGACGCAGGAAAGGAGCCAGGTCGCGCATCACCTGACGGAATACGTCGGATGACACGGATGGGAACATGAGGTAACAACGTTCCGCAATTTCGCTCAGATCGTTGGTGGCGGTGATGTTCGCATGTATCTGCTGCCCGCTGTTGACGCGGTCTCTGTTGATACTCTCCACCGCTTCAGGCCGCCGCGAATAAAACAAAACAGGTCCGTTTTCCGCCAGCAAGTTGGCCACGGCAGTACCGAAACTACCTGCGCCAATGACGGCTACCGGATATTTATCAGATGCACTTTTCGAGACCATATCCTAAAATTCGGTTGTGATAATAATACAGTAGTTTTAAATCTTCACTGGTGATATTGCCTTCTTTAGTACGCATGATAGGCAGATTGGCATGATAGATACCTACATTGTAAATACCCAGTTCTATGATTTCATCCAGTTCCAGGGTCGTAATACGGGACGCCAGTTTGATTTGTCCTTTGCTGTTAAGCATATAGAGTTCGTCAATCACCCTTTTTACAGTTATTTTGAAAGTATCCCAGTCAATTTCGCGGTCTTCATCCGACGTGCGCAGCAGGGTAAATAAATCCGGATAATGCAGTTTCTTTTTCAGAAGTTCGAACGCCACGAAAGTGACGATATGCGAAGCATACACTACATTGTTTTTATAGAATCCTTCTATGATTTTATCGCCCAGCATCTGGGTGTAAATCATTTCGCGCTGCTCATCCGGTTTCATTTCTCCTTTGTTGACAAAATACTGCCGGATATCAATAGGATGGCCGAATTTATCAAGGCTGTTGCCGTTATCATCCAGCGGATTGCCGAATACGTCCATCGGTTCGCTGAGCGACAAGGTGATATCTGTCGATTTGGAGAAAGTATCCCAGAAAAATTTCCAGATGCCTTTTCCGGAAGTCGGAGGCGCATCGTACACCAGATATTTTTCTTTTCCCGTGCGCTTCAGCTGGTCTTCAATCAGGGAAGAAGCCTCCAGAACGAAGTGGTAGCTGAGTGTCAGCGGTACGATAAATATTTTCGGAGCCAGATTTGATGGATTCCGTTCGTGGTGGATACGTTGCGCTTTCAGCACCGTGCCCAGCAATCCGAGTTTGAGGTCGGTTTCGATATTGCCGGCCCTGGAACGCGTGCCTCCCGGAAAGAAAATGGTATGTGCACCGGCCAGGATATTGGTATTGGAAAATGACTTCAGCGTTTCGAGATAAATGGGATTTTTTTTGCGGCGGTCGAGTTTGTAGGCGCCCAGATTTCCCATAAAGAAGCTGAAAAATTTGGAGTTGAAAAGATTGAGTCCTGCGCCGTACTGAAAGGCCGGCATTCCGATATAATCCATGCCGAAGCCGATGATGGCGGAATCCAGATTGCTGAAATGCGTGGGCACGAGGATAACGGTTCCTTTGGTCGCCAGACTGCGCAGTTTTTCTACCGGACCGGCCACGATGAGTTTGTCTTTCAGCTTTTCCTGCGGGTTGAAAAGTCCCTTGAATCCGCCGAAATGCGCGTTGAAGAGTCGCGCGAAAATGCGTCCCAGAATCTGACGGGCCAGCCAGTGCAGGTTGGGATTGAAATTGCCGATCATCTCGTGTGCATAGCGCGACATGATATCCTGCAGCATTTCCTGGTGCATTTCGTAGGAAGCGGCTTCCTCCATTTGCCGTGGGTCGGCCTGCAGCAATTTCTTTTTTATCTTATTCCAGAATTCGCTGTCATCTTCAGGATCCACTTCCCAGGCTTCGCTTTTGATGCGGATGCGCTCCAGGTAAAGCGTGCGCTGCAACTGGTCGCGCAACTGCAACAAACCCGGGTGTTGTTTGTTAAATTCAAATACCGCTTCAGCGATGGTTTCCTGAAGAATTTTATCTCGTTTCTTCGCTATCAGGTTGATAGGCCAGTCTTTAATTCGGGGTATGACAGATTCGAGCATAGGTTTTTGTTCAGTATCTAACGCGGTAAAATTAACTTTTTATATCAAAATTCCTATGACTAAATCATTGGTATTGGGTATTTGCTTATTTTTAGTCAACATCAATTTGGTGCGTATATGAGATTTCGACCGATTATAAAAGAGCAGATAGCCCCTTTGTTGTCGCTGATTGCACAGGGTGAAGGGGTGCAGCTCGATTTTAAGCAGTTGATATCCGATCAGCGCAAGATTGCGCGCACGCTGGCCGCATTTGCCAATAACCGGGGCGGCAGGCTGCTGGTGGGCGTCAAAGACAACGGTCGTCTGCTGGGATGTGATACGGAGCAGGAAATGTATATGATTGCGGAGGCCGCCGAGCATTACTGCGAGCCGCCGGTAGATATTTTCTTCACCATTTATGAAACCGAAGAAGCGTTGCAGATACTGGAAGCGGAAGTGAAAAACAGCTTGCGCAAACCTCATTTTGCGCAGGATGATCACGGCGACTGGAAGTTGTACATGCGGGTGCGCGACAAGACGATGGTAGCCAGCAAGGCCACTGCAAAAATGCTGGATGCGGAATGGGATGAAATGGAAAAGGAAGATATCAAAGACTCGAAAGAACGATATGTGCTGGAAGCATTGCAGCGCAAAGAAACGCTGACAGCGAAAGAACTGAGCAAGGCACTGAATATCTCTCTGCAGCGGGCAAACAGCCTGTTGGTGAAACTGACCAAATCAGGCTATATCCTGCATCACAAAGATGGTAGAGGCGATTATTATATGATACGGTGAGTGTTTTTCTATTGTTTCAGAATTTAACTTTTCCTAATACTTTATACTGCGGTTTTCTTCCGTTGTTTTCGTATTTTACTTTACAGTTCAGTCATGTTATTCAATATCAAAAATAAACTCAGGTATTTATGGGATACCGAATGGGAGATAGGCGAGAAGGCCTCTTTTTTCTGGCCCATAGTGATATTCGTAGCGTTGGGATATACAACGTTGGAACTCTTTTTTCGGGCGGGAAATCCCAATCCTCCGCTGGGGTTCGATGAACTTGTGCTGATGCTGCGCGGCAACCTGTCGGTGGATGCGCCGTTGCTCGTCAAAACATATTTCCCGTATTTATGGATAGGAGTAGTGGCTTCCTGTTTTATTTTCCGCGTATATTTTATCGTGTCTTCCTATGCCGCATCGCTGCAGATGTTCAATCGTCGGAAGCTGCACACGGAGATGGCGATGTATGTCATTTCCGCTGTCATCGTGATGGTCTCTACTTTTGTGCTTTTCCGATCGCTGGGATTTGTCACGTGGCTGCTGGGAATGGGATTCCACACGGGCGTAGAAAGTATAGATGCACTCACCCATTATTTATCGCAATTGATAGATACGCATATCCCGACTATCGTGCATTTGCCGTATCCGCTGGCGCTGCTCTCTCTGATACTCGGTTTCAATGTCAGTTCGCTCGCCGGCTATTTTATTCATTGGCTGACCCATCAATCGAGATTTCTGTGGCTGACGGTTCACCGGCCGCATCACATGCCGGAAATACTGCATCCGATTGGTGTGCCGCTGGCGTTCAATTTCGGTTTTCTGCTCGCGATCCCGCATGTGCTTTTTTCGGTTTTCTTTGCCAAACTGTTTTACGAAGGTTCTTTGCTGATGGAAACAACACTGGTGCTGATCTTTTACTATCACTTTGAGATATTCAATCACCTGTCCACGCACTACCACATGGCGTATCATAATAAACTCGTACGATTTTTCTCTGATATCACGGGAAGCGGAATTTATCATTACATGCATCATACCTCGGAAGAAGGGAAGGAAACCGTGAATCTGGGTGGAGGATTTTTTATGTTGTGGGACAGGTTGTTCCGCACGTTTGAGCAGCCGCCTGCATTGCCGCCGCGGACCGGACTTACGAATAATCCTGTGTTTGTGCGGAATCCATTTCGCGTTACATTCAGTGGCTTTGCACAGATTTGGTACGAAATGAAGCACAATAAACATTGGAAAACCCGCTGGCTGATTTTGTTTGGGGATGTTTATTACAAACCGCCGATAACAAAAGAATACCTCATTCTGGGGTGTCAGTAACCTAAGTTTATTTCTTTCGGGAAAACAATCCCAGCAGTCTGTCATCTTTGTACAGATAGAGTAGCTTTCCGTTCACCTTGTATTTATTGGTGTTTTGCAGCATCTCTACAAAACGGCTTTCAATGGAATGTTTGCCGCAGGCCATTTTGGTCAGCAAGATATCCGCGATCTGCATGCTGTCCTGCTGTAATGTGATGGTGGCGGAAAATGTATTGCAATCAGTGCTTCCCGTCAGCGTTTGTGCGCCCGGGAAGAATTGCAGGTGCGCCTTTGCGAGAGAAAAAGTTTTCGTACTGCCATCCTTCATCCTGAG
>JADLAH010000113.1 GCA_020848315.1 Chitinophagales bacterium
AATGGATAACAGTGGCACCATTTCGACATCGTCATCGGATATATTAGGGAGTTGTATTTTCTGGAACATAGTTTAAACTTAATTAAAATTCGACAATTTGACAGCAAGCCTTGATTAAATAAGGTTTTTTAAGCATTGCAAGATGTGTGCCGTTGTATAAATCCGAGGTGAAATGAGAAATTTTGTCAGCAAATTGCATTGAATGCTGCATGTATTACATCTGTAACACATAATTCCGTATTGCTATGCTAATGGAAAGAATGCAGTTTTTGTACCAATGAAAAACGCCAAAAGTAGCATTGTACTCTTGGCGTTTCTTGCGGAGACGGTGAGATTCGAACTCACGATACCCTTTTGGAGTATACACACTTTCTCCGAAGGAGTCCTACGGACACCGAAGGAGTCCTACGGACCAGGCAAGTGCTCCTTCGATAGGTGTATAATTAAATGATTTTATTTTCTTTGAGCCAGTTGTAGCCATCAATACTTTTGTAGAAATGCTCACGTTGGAAAGCCTCGCTTCTGGACGGAAATGATTCTGAGAAATGAATGTGCAAAGGCCTTCTATGTTTGGTAGCTTTCACCTGACCTGAGTTGTGTTTCAGTAGCCTGTTTTGCAGATGGTTAGTGCTGCCGTAATAATACCGACCGTCTTTGTCGCTTTTTAATATGTACGAGAAATACATAGCAAAAAAATCTAGGGCAGGAAAAAAAGAGCGGAGACGGTGAGATTCGAACTCACGATACCCTTTTGGAGTATACACACTTTCCAGGCGTGCTCCTTCGACCACTCGGACACGTCTCCGTATTGCTGCCACTGCGTCGTGGCAAGCAGTTAAATTTTACCAGATAATACACCTCTTCCGATAACAATGCGTTGTACTTCGGAAGTACCTTCGTATATCTGTGTTATTTTAGCATCACGCATCAGTCGTTCTACGTGATATTCTTTTACATAACCATAGCCACCATGTACCTGGACGGCTTCAACAGTAGTTTTCATGGCTACCTCAGAGGCAAATACCTTTGCAGTAGCAGATGCGATGGAGTAGTCCAGATGCTGATCTTTCATCCAGGCGGCTTTGTAAACCAACAAACGTGCGGCTTCAATCTCGGTGGCCATATCTGCCAACTTGAACTGAATAGCCTGATGGTTCGCGATTTCAGTGCCGAATGCTTTGCGTGTTTTAGCATATTCTACCGCTAATTCGTACGCACCGGCTGCAATACCCAACGCCTGTGCAGCGATACCGATACGACCGCCTTCCAGTGTTTTCATTGCAAATTTGAATCCGAAACCATCTTCTCCGATGCGGTTTTCTTTCGGTACTTTCACATCGTTAAACAATAAGGTGTGCGTATCTGATGCGCGAATACCCAGCTTGTCTTCTTTGGCGCCGATTTCAAATCCCGGCATGCCTTTCTCTACAATCAGTACGTTAATACCTCTGTGTCCTTTGGCGGCATCTGTCTGTGCAATCACCAGATAAGTATCCGCTTTGCCACCATTTGTAATCCAGTTTTTTGTGCCATTCAGCAGGTAATAGTCGCCTTTGTCTTCCGCTGTTGTTCGCTGAGAGGTGGCATCGCTGCCCGCTTCCGGCTCACTCAGTGCAAAAGCGCCTAGTTTTTCTCCTTTTGCCAGAGGCACGAGGTATTTTTGTTTTTGCTCTTCTGTACCATATTCTTCCAGTCCCCAGCAAACTAAAGAGTTGTTAACGGACATGGCCACAGAACAGGACGCATCAATCTTGGATAATTCCTCCATCGCGATAGCGTAGGAGATAGTATCCATGCCACCGCCACCATATTTTGGGTCGACCATCATGCCCATGAATCCGAGTTCTCCCATCTGTTTCAGGAATTCTGTCGGATGTATCATGTCACGATCGCGCTCAATAACACCAGGTTTCAATACGTTTTGGGCAAATTTTCTGGCCATTTCACGTACCTGCAGGTGTTCTTCGGTGAGTTGAAAATCCATGTTCTGATTTTTTGAGAGCACGAAAATACGAAATAATTTCTAAAAGTCGAAAAAGGGACGTAACTTTTATATTAATGCTTTTTGCGGTCGCTCAGTTGCTGTGTGGTGGAATATCCGGGTAGCAGCGGTATGATGACCACTTCCCGGACGATGTCGTGTCCTACGACTGCTGCTGCGGTGTAATCGCCGCCTTTTACCAGTATATCGGGCCGAATTATACGGATGAGCTCCAGCGGGGTGTCTTCTTCAAACGGAATAATGACATTCACCTCGCTAAGTTCAGCGAGTTGCCGCATGCGGATATCGAGTGATTGAACAGGTCTTTCCGGTCCTTTCAGGCGTTTTACGGATGCATCGCTGTTTATTCCTACAATCAATAGGTCGCCCAGTTTCCGGGCTTCCCGCAGCAGGTGCAGGTGTCCGGGATGCAGCAAATCAAAGCAGCCATTGGTGAATACCCATCGTTGTTGTCCACGCTCAACTGTCGCCAGCCAGGCATCCGGTGTTTGAAAGAGGATGGCCATATCGGATTGTTTTTATATAGTGCGATGCCGGGTGTCTGTCTTTTTATTGAGCAGGTTCAGCAAAATCAGCGAGAACATACCGCCCAGCAAAACACCTAAGGTCTGCACACTCCAGGCAATCATGCCAATAGCGAGGCCTATGCTTGGTTGCACGGCAAAAGATAACAGTACCATTTGAATGACAATCGGGAAAATGCCGATGCCACCCGGTGTGATAATAACGGCAAAAGAACCGAACAGCAGGCACACCAAAGCCGAAATTAAAGGCAGATTGCTGGTTTCCGGCAATGCGAGATAGTTGACATAAAACATCACCAGATAGGACAGCCACATGCCAACGGTGAGCAGGATGAACTGTGGCTTTTCTTTCACGTCTTTCACCGAAAGAATGGAAGTGAATAAGCTTTTTATTTTGGATAAAATCAGTTCTTTCAGTTTGTCAACGCCGTTTTTGCGGATGTACAGGAGAGAGAAAACAGTCATACCTGCAATCAGTAAAACAGGAATGGAAAATTTCAGGATGGTCATGAGGGGGCCACCGCCAAAGCCAGCTGTCAGCTGATTGAAATTCGCGGTCAGCGAGTCGTAGTTTTCTTTACCGAGAAATATAATAATCAGCAGGAATACAATACCTAGGCAGATGACGTCTATCAGTCGTTCCGTCACCATGGTGCCCAGCGATTTCTCCACCGGCACATGTTCGTATTGCGCCAGTATGGTGCATCGCGTTACTTCTCCGAGTCGTGGAACAAACAGGTTGAAGAAGTACATAATCATCACGGAGAAAAAGGTATTGACAAAGGAAGGTTCATAGCCCAATGGTTTGAGCATGAGCCGCCAGCGTTGTGTCCGGAAGAAGTTGCCTGCAAATCCGATCAGCGGCGCCATGATGACCCAAAAGTAGTTGGCACGTTTGAAAGCAGAGATGGTCTCGGTTTTATCCTGTTCGGACATGGCGCTCCAGAACCAGGTAATGAGGCCGATGCCAAGGCCGAGGGAAAGGAGGATTTTAATCGTGGTTTTGAGATTTTTCATCCCGACGAAAATAGGATTAATTTTTTACATGCCGGTTGTTTTCATCGACATATACAACCTGCGGGGTGAAATTTTTCGCTTCTTCCAGCGTCATCATACCATAGGCAATCACAATCAGGATATCGCCGAGTTGCACCTTGCGGGCTGCCGGTCCGTTGAGGCAGATTTGTCCCGAACCACGTTCGCCTTTAATGATATAGGTTTCAAAGCGTTCGCCGTTGTTTACATTCACGATTTGTACTTTTTCATTAGGCAAAATGCCGGATGCGTCGAGTAAATCCTCGTCGACTGTAATGCTGCCCATATAATTCAAGTTGGCTTCTGTTACCTTTACGCGGTGCAATTTAGCTCTGAAAACGTGTACAAACATATGGTTAATTTCGCCCCAAAGGTAGGGATAATAATTGACAAACAAATTACGCCATAATTAAGAAATAGCATGTAGCATAGTCTGTTGGCGCGATAATTTTGTGTGAAATCGCTGATAGTCAGCTGCTTCTATGTAAGGATGAGATTGTCTATCAGTCTGACCGGCCCCACTTTGGCAGCCACGAGGGCAGTGAGCGGAACGGTCTGCTTATAAGTATCCACCGGCTCGAGCGTTTCCCCGTGTACCACCACGAGATACTCCACCGAAATCAGCGGGTCTGCTGATAACATAGCCTGCTGCTCTGAAAGAAGTTCATCCAGCGGCGTTTGTTGGATGTGTTCGCGGATAGCATTCAAAGCCTTTGACAGTTTGACGGCGGCGCTGCGTTCTTCCGCAGACAGGCGCACATTACGGCTGCTCATCGCGAGGCCGTCCGGCTCGCGCAGGGTAGGGCAGATCACGACTTCTACCGGCAACTGACAATGCTGCACCAGACGCTGCAACACCATGCACTGCTGATAGTCTTTTTGTCCTAGGAATAGCTTGTCCGGCTGCACGATATCCAGCAGTCTTTTCACCACCTGCAGAACGCCCTCAAAATGTCCGGGCCGGTGCGCCGCTTCCAGTGTCGTGCCGATGAATCCGAGGTCGATATCGACTTTCGCCAATGTGCCGTGCGGGTAGATTTCTTCCACATTCGGAACGAAAGCCACATCGCACTTTGCTTCCAGCAACATCTCCAGGTCTCTGTCAATCTGAATGGGATATCTTTTAAAATCTTCCGGATCGTTGAATTGAGTAGGATTAACGAAAATGCTGCACACCGTGTAGTCACTTTCTTTTCTGGCGGCATCAATCAGGGAGAGGTGGCCTTGATGCAGTGCGCCCATGGTGGGCACAAAGCCAATAGTTCGTTGCCCTAATTGGTTGATTTCCAATAAGTGCTTTTGCAGTTCTACAACAGTTTGAAATATTTTCAAGGCGCTATTTTTACATTTATTAATCAAAAATACCACTTTTAATGCGTACCTTTGCCCACAAATAAACCATAATAATTAAAAATTAACGAATCAGCGGCGCATGGAAAAGAAAAGATTGTTGTATGTCACTCAGGAAATGGATCCTTATCTGGTTATCTCAGAAGTAGGAACCGTTGTAAAAAGATTGGCGCCATATATTAATGACAACGGATTGGAAGTACGCGTGCTCATGCCGCGTTTCGGCGTTATCAATGAACGCAGAAACCGACTGCACGAAGTAGTTCGTTTGTCGGGTATCAATATCATCATCGATGATAATGATTATCCCCTTATCATTAAAGTAGCTTCCCTGCCCGGCGCGCGTATTCAGGTATACTTCCTGGATAATGAAGAATTTTTCAAACGCAAAGCCGTATTCCAGGATGACGAAGAAAAAGAATTTGCAGATAATGCCGACAGAATGGTGTTCTTCTGCAAGGCCACATTGGAAACAGTAAAGAAATTCGGATGGCATCCGCATATCATCCACTGTCACGGTTGGATGACGAGTCTGATTCCGGTATACATGAAGACGCAGTTCGCCAAAGATCCGGTATTTGCGCAGACCAAGATGGTGTACAGTATTTACAATTCCACTTTTGAAGGTAAGCTGAATAAGAATTTCCTCAAAATCGCATTGATTGGCGAGGATGTAAAAGAAAAAGACCTGTCCGTTTTCAAAGACCTGACCAATGATGCGCTCACATTAGGCGGCGTTCAGTATGCAGATGCTGTTGTGCAGGGTTCTGCCGATATGCCCGGACTGGCGGCACTCAAAAAGGCCATTGGCAAAAAGCCATTTCTGGCCTATCAGGAAGAGGATAACTTATTGCAAAATTATGCCGACTTCTATAAAATGTTGCTGCAATAAATCCGTTATACTAAATTATCATCCATCACACATTTAACACCGAATGAGAAAAATTTATTTATTATTTGCCCTTACCCTTGTTGTATTGCTCAATGCCTGTAAAAAAGATGACAC
>JADLAH010000114.1 GCA_020848315.1 Chitinophagales bacterium
AGGTGGTGCTACAATTGCTTCCAATGCCAGAATATTTATGGATATCCTCCGCGGAAAAGGCACGGAAGCGCAAAATAGTGTGGTGTTGGCGAATGCGGCTATGGCCATCTCTCTGTATGAAAATAACTCTTACAATGCGGCCCTGGAAATGGCTAAAAAAAGCCTGTTCGACGGCAAAGCGCTGGCTTGTCTGAATCAATTAAAAAGTGCATAAACGCTACAATGAATATACTTGATAAAATAGTATTGCAAAAACAAAAAGAAGTGGCTGCCGCTCGTGCGGCGGTTGGTGTTGCGCAACTGGAGCAAAGCAATCATTTTCAGCGCGCCACGGTGTCTCTCTCGAATCGCATATTGCAGGAAAACAGCACCGGTATTATTGCTGAATTTAAACGCAAATCGCCCAGCAAGGGTGTTATCAATGACAAGGTTAAAGTAGAAGATGTTGTGTCGCAGTATGCAGCTGCGGGTGTGTCAGGCTGTTCCGTGTTGACGGATACGGAATTTTTCGGAGGTGCACCGCAGGATTTGATGACGGCCCGCGACGTGGTGAATATTCCTTTGTTGCGCAAGGATTTTATGATTGATGAGTATCAGTTTCTGGAAGCAAAAAGCTGGGGCGCGGATGTCATCTTGTTGATAGCGGCAATTCTGACACCGCAACAGGTAAAATCCTTTACGGATGTGGCACATTCGCTCGGGCTGGAAGTATTGCTGGAATTACACGATGAGTCTGAACTGAATCACGTGTATCATAAAGTAAATATGGTGGGAATCAATAACCGCAACCTGAAGACATTTCAGGTGGATGTGGAGCAATCCGTCCGTATGGCGGAAAAATTGGGTGACGGTTTTGTGAAAATTGCGGAAAGTGGCATTTCCGATATGGAAATGCTGAAATTGTTCCGCAGGAGCGGTTTTCAGGGATTCCTTATTGGAGAGAATTTTATGAAAACCAATAACCCGGGGCAGGCGTGCCGCGATTTCATCGCGGCACTGTAATACCCTGTATGGTGTTGTTAGAAATAAACCGCGTTGATTACTTTGCGAGGTTTAGGACATTTGTGTTTGTATTTTTTACCAGCATACACATTGCTTTTTTTGCTTTTGCTTACTGCTGCTACTGCGTCCATGGAAAATGTGCTCATGAAGATACAAGCTGCTAATACTAATACGCCTTTCATAGAATTTAATTGTTTTTGTGTTTTATTTTAATATTCAGAAAGGGTGTCTACGTTCTAGCTTTTCGGTCGAAAATTAGGTTGCTGTTGAACTATGACTCAAAAATAGTGGATGAATTTCGCTCAAAAAAACGAAAATGAGCGTAAGTCCTTAGAAATAAAGGATTTACTGTTTTCTTAATAATGTGCCAATGTTTTCCTAACCGCCTGTTGCATTTGAGTTAACAGGAGCGGGTTCCGGCGTATTTTCCGGTGTTTTTGTTTTCTTGTTTTTGGCTACTTTGCCAAATCCGACATTGAGATAAAGGTCTATTCCTGTAAATTGTTTCTTAGCAAATGAAGTAATGATACTGCTGCTGCCGAAGGTGAACTGGCCGACACGGAAGCCGGTGCCTACATTAAATCCGCTGTACTGATTCCAGTTGACCGGCAGATATACGGATACAATGCGGTGTTCAAAGCGCGGGGTAACAGTAATATTCATAGGCATATTAGCCTTCGCATCCCCGCGTTTGAAGGAGAGCGGGTTGAACTGAAAGTTAGTGTTTATAAAGAACATGTTTGCAACGCGCACGTCCACAAAGGCATTAATAGTGGTGGGTAGCTTGATTTTTCTGCTGCCGGTAGGTATTGATTTGGTGCCCAGTGTATCCAATACGGCATCCAGATTGATGGTTTCGCCATCGTCTGTTACCAGATGGTCAGCCGGGATGTTTTTATTATTACCGATAAAAGAACGGCTGTTGCTGCCCAGTTTGTATTTATTGAAGCCCATATCGTTGGCAGAAATACCGGCCATCACAAAATGTTCCTTGCTGTCTTTTCGCTTAAATTCATAAATCACGCCCGCATCGAAGCCAACGCCGTTGATACCGAATTTGTACTTGAAGCCATCATCGATAGCATCGCTTACGTAGAAGTCAAATCTGGAACTGCCGGCATTGATAAAGCTATCCGTCGGACTAGCCACGATTTTGTTGAAATCCAGATCCTGTGCCACAAACTGCGCATTAAAGACGTTGGTGATGAGCTTGGTGGTGAATCCGATATGTAAAGAGTGTCGCTGACCGATGTTCAGAGAGCGCGAATAACCTAAATAAATCTCATGATATGCATTTACCGCCGCGGATGCTCTTTCATCTTTGAACGCCGGAAGCCATTCCAGAATTTCATTGAAATTATTGTATAAAGAGTATACAAAGTCCTCGTTCAGGTCGTTGAAAGTGGCAACCGCCTTGCCTCTCACGCCGAAGTGAATGGCATTGTTTTGTTTAATACGTACAAATCCGCCCGGGCCGGTAAATCCCAGAGTGGTATGGGCTGCTTTGCGCTTGCCGTCCAGAATCTGCTGGATATCATTGTCCTTGTCAAAGTCCGTGGCAATGCCTCTGAGTTGTTTGATGGCAAAGTAGTTATTCCCCAAATCCGTATGAAAGCCGAAT
>JADLAH010000115.1 GCA_020848315.1 Chitinophagales bacterium
CTTCAGCATTTTATCGCTGCCACTCTGCAGCGGCACATGGAAATGCGGCATAAAACGCCGGCTATTCGCGACGAATGAAATAATCTCATCCGTCAGCAGATTCGGTTCGATGGAAGAAATGCGGAAACGTTCGATACCTTCTACACCGTCCAGCATTTTCACGATATCGAAGAAGTTATAATCTCCGTCAATTCCTTTGCCGTAGTCGCCGGTATTGACTCCTGTCAGCACCACTTCTTTCACGCCGCTTGCAACCAGTGTCTGGGCATTTTTCAGGATATTTTCAGGCGTGTCGCTGCGGCTTTTGCCACGCGCCAGCGGAATGGTGCAAAACGAACATTTGTAATCGCAGCCATCCTGAATTTTCAGGAAAGAACGCGTGCGATCGCCCACAGAATAAGCATCCACAAAGAAATTGGCATTGGAAATTTCGGAAGCCATCACCTGCCCGCACGGATTTTTTGTGAGGTCAGTAATAATCTCCGGCAGTCTGAATTTTTCGGAAGCTCCGAGCACCAGATCTACCCCTTTGATACCTGCTATTTCTTTGGGTTTGAGCTGCGCGTAACAGCCGATCACCACCACATACGCATCCGGATTCAGCTTCATCGCTTTCCGCACGATATTGCGGCATTTGGTGTCTGCCTGTTCGGTGACGGAACAGGTATTAATCACATACACATCTGCCGCTTCCTCGAACTCCACCGTATGAAAACCACGCTCCTGCATTTTACGTGCAATGGCGTTCGTTTCGGAGAAATTGAGCTTGCATCCGAGGGTTTGAAAGGCAATTTTTTTACTGGCTACCACGGTGCAAAAATACGCATAATGCACAATTCGTGGATTAATTAATTGTAATTGAGCCAAATATTAAAATACTTTTGTTTTTAAGAATGCCTTTCAGGCAGACAGCATATGATTAAAATCGGACTCATAGGCGTAGGTAGAATGGGCACACAGCACCTGGAAAGACTGTTGGTGTCGCCTTATTTCCGGGTAATCGGCTGCTACGATCAGCAGGAACAGCAACTGCTGCATATCGAAGAAGAATTCGGTGTGACGGGCTTCCGAGATGTGGAAGAACTGATTCAGCAGTGCGATGCCATTGATATTATCACTCCAACAGACACGCACCTGCTATATGCAGAGAAAGCGATTAAATATGGCAAGCATGTGTTTGTTGAGAAGCCGATATCCACGGATATAGAAAAGGCAAAACGTTTGGTAGAACTGGTGAGAGAAGCGAATATCATCTTTCAGGTCGGACATATCGAACGTTTCAATCCGGCTTTTCTGTCCCTTCGCGAACATGCCCTGCAACCCATGCTGATTGAGGCGCACCGGCTTACCACCTTTGATGCCAAACAACATGACCAATCTGTCGTGCTTGATTTGATGATGCACGATATTGACATTGTACTGCATACCGTAGCAGCCAATATCAAATCCATACATGCCAACGGTGTATCCGTTTTATCGGATGATATAGATATTGCAAATGCGCGCATTGAGTTTGATAACGGCTGCGTGGCCAACCTGACAGCCAGCAGGGTGTCCGGACAAAAAATGCGAAAAATGGATTTCTTTGAAAAAGAGAAACATTATACGCTGGATTTCCTGCATCGGGAGACCGCATTGATACATTTATCAGATACCGCAGGTAACAACGCCATTCCTATCCGAAACGGGCAGCATTTACGGTTTCTGAATACAGATACCTGGGTACCGGAAGAATATGATGCGCTGAAAGAAGAACTGAATAGCTTCGCGGAATGTCTGATATTCAACAGAGAGCCGGTTGTAACGGCCATCGACGGCCTGAAAACACTGGAAGTGGCCAGTGAAATTCTGCATAAAATCCACAAAATGAACGGACACCAGATATCGTCCAGCCAACAACACGGCATGCAGCACGTGTAATCTCCATTTGTTTTTTTTTACAGCAAATACCTGTTTTTGAAATGGCAGGTGTAATTTCTATATGTACATTTTGACTAAAAAAAGCAGGCCGCGATAAATCGCGGCCTGCTGTGTATCTTGATATGACTGACGGGAATTAGAATTCTCTTGCACCAGTCACTTCGCTGTGGCGTTCTTTCCACATTCTGCTTTGATCGAAAGTTACAGCAGCGTAGAATGTTCTGCCGATAAACGGACCACCTACGTTGGTTCTGTACTCTGGACCTGCAATATTGGTAGCACCCACTTTGAAGGTTGTCATCGCTTTATCTACATAGTATGAGATATTAGCATCTAACACGCCTCTTTGTTTCACTGTACCATTAGCAAAAGAAGATATCCAATTTATTGAAGACTGCCATCTATAATCTACAGCAAATCCTAAACCTTTCCAAACTCTATCGCCACTCAATCCAACATATACTTGGTGTTGTGAAGATTGGAAACTTAATTGATTTCTAATTTCATCATTACTATCGCCTTTTACTTTATAATCCATATAATTATAACTTGCT
Source organism: Chitinophagales bacterium (assembly GCA_020848315.1). Taxonomy (GTDB): domain Bacteria; phylum Bacteroidota; class Bacteroidia; order Chitinophagales; family JADIYW01; genus JADJSS01. The sequence continues at coordinate 2,475 of JADLAH010000115.1, forward strand.
CTGACTATCAGATTTTTAGGTAAAACATAAGCGATACCAAGTCCGGCACCATAAGAATAAATTCTATTATTAAAGTTAGTGTATGGATACCAAGACGTACCAGCTGCTATTAATTGACCTTTATGTCTTGTAGTATCTTTGCTATTGACAAAAACTTGCTCAATAAAATTATCATAGATATTAAAATAACCATTCGCATCAATCAATAATTTTTTGAAAAAGACTCCTTTATAACCTAATTCAATAGCTTGTAATCTTTCTGGTTTTACATAATTCAAATCTGCTGTAACAAGCAAACTAGAGTCTCTAGATGCTGGCGTTAATCCAGATTTAATAAATGCAGCGTAAGATGCTGCTGTCCAAGCTCCACCATTATAAATTCCATATCTTGATGCATTCTCTTCAGTACCACCTAGCAATATGGAAGCTCCTGGAAAATAAATGAATTGAGCCTGTGTATCTGGATTTCTGAAACCAGTTTGATATGATGTACGAATGTTATGATTTCGATCTTTTCCTAAAGTTAATACAGCAGCAAGTCTTGGAGACCATATACCTTTAAAGTTTTGGTTTTTATCGAAACGTACAGATCCTTGTAAAGTCAGCATATCTTTAAACAATTTTCTTTTTAATTGTAAATATGCACCACCTTCATGTATACTAATTCTTTTGTATACACCA
>JADLAH010000116.1 GCA_020848315.1 Chitinophagales bacterium
ACACAAAACTTTTCTGAATTTGAACTGCATGCCAGAGCAATTTTAGGATATCCGATTCCGGAAATTACGTTGGAAAGAGTAGGTGCCAGTGCGGTGGTGCTGGCAGATAAAGAAGGTACACATCCGACCTACAGCGGATTGGAACTTGCTATGCAGCAGCCGAAATCAGATATCAGAATTTTTGGAAAACCTACAACCAGACCCTACCGAAGAATGGCGGTAGCACTAACATACGATACCATCGGAAGTGAGGTAGATATTGTCAAACAGCGTGCCATTGAAATAGCCGGAATGGTACAGGTGGGAAATGAGCGTTGAAAGATGAGATTGGGGATTTGGGAATTGGGAATTGGGATTTGAGATTTAAGATTTGAGATTTGAAACATTCTGTCATTATCCAATTCTACCATTCCTCAATCAGCAACATGACAACGTCACGAAAATAATGAGCGAATGAAATAGGAGACAATTCTTCGCGAAACCGGTGGACTGTGGACTATCGACCGTGGACTAGTAGATTTGGGAATTACGATTTGGGATTTCAGAATTAAAATTTCAGATTGAGCGAACCCTCCGTTATCCATTATAAATTATCCATTAATCATTATCTACACCTTCAGAAAGGTGCCGAGGATCTTGGATATTTGCTCATCCTCAATCAGGAAACCGTCATGACCGTAGTCTGAATTAATTTCGACAAACAGGCTGTGTGGTATCAGAGATGCCAGCAACTGCTGTTCTTCCAGCGGATACAGATAATCGGAGGTAATACCCAGCACCAGCGTATTGCATTTCACGGCAGACAATACATCTTTGGCATCGCCGCGACCGCGAGTGATATTATGGTTATCCATCGCTTTGGATAAGATGTAATAAGAATAAGCATTGAAGCGCTTAGCCAGTTTATCGCCCTGATAACGCTGATAAGAAGAGGATTTGAAATGCTCCAGCTTCGTGTTATCGTTATCTTCCTGCGTTTTATTATAGGCTTTGTAATTGCGATAGGAAATCAATCCGATGCTGCGGGCGGCCTTCATGCCGTTGATGCCGGCATCATCGCTATCTTGTCCGAATGTACCATCCGCTTCTATCGCCATACGCTGCGATTCGTTGAAGGCAATGCCCCACGGAGAATGCTTGATATTCGTGGCGCCGAGCAGGATATTTTCAAAAATATCAGGTTCCTGAATTACAAATTCCAGCAACTGCTGACCACCCATAGAAAAACCACAGGCAAAGAAGATTTTTTCAATGCCAAGATGTTTGCGGAGAATGGTAAGCGTCTGTACCATATCACGCACGGTTACTATCGGAAAATCTTTGTAGTACTTCTTTCCTGTTTCCGGATTTACGGAAAGCGGACCGGTAGTACCATAACAGGAACCCAGCATATTAGCACATACGATGAAATATTTCTCAGGGTCAAAGAACAAGCCCTCGCCCACCATACCAGGCCACCATTCTGTTGGATTGGAATTGGCGGAAAAAGCGTGGCATATCCAAACGACATTGGATTTATCTGCATTCATTTTACCGAAGGTAGAGTAGGCTATATCTACTTTCGGCAATGTAACGCCTGACTCTAATGTAATCGGATGGTTATAGGTGAGTATTTGTGTGGACACTTTCAATATTTACGTGGTGCAATTTACGAATTTATTCTCATCCTGCATAAACAGTTGAACGGATTCGCCCGTTCAACTGTTGCAGGTATCTGATAAAAGATTTATGCATTCAATGCCTGATCAAAATCCGCTTTGATATCGTCGATATGTTCTATACCGACAGACACCCGGATGGAGCTTTGAGACACACCGGAAGCCGCTTGTTCTTCTACGGACAGCTGTTCGTGTGTGGTAGAAGCGGAATGGATGGCCAGCGTTTTCACATCGCCTACATTGGCTACATGAGAGGTTAATTTCAGCGAGTTGATAAATTTCTTCGCAGCGTCATAACCGCCTTTCACATCGAAGGTAAACACAGAACCAAATCCGTTGGTCAGGTATTTTTTAGCCAGTTCATGGTACGGTGACTCCGGCAATCCTGTATAGGTTACTTTCTCCACTTTCGGATGCTGTTGCAGCCACTGTGCCAGTGCCAATGCATTCTGATTGTGTCTTTCCACGCGCAAGGATAATGTCTCCAATCCCTGGAGTAAAAGGAATGAATTGAACGGCGATTGAGAAGCGCCAAAGTCACGGAGTCCTTCTACTCTGGCACGGATGATATAGGCGATATTACCGAATGGTCCCGGTGTACCGAAGACGTTCCAGAATACCAGTCCGTGATAACCTTCAGAAGGTTCTGTAAACTGCGGATACTTTCCGTTGCCCCAGTTGTAATTTCCGCCATCCACGATTACACCGCCGATGCTGGTGCCGTGACCGCCTATCCATTTGGTGGCCGATGCCACCACCACGTGAGCGCCGTGTTTCAAAGGCTGGAAGAGATAGCCGCCCGCGCCGAAGGTATTATCCACTACGATAGGAATATCGTACTTATCGGATAATGCCTTGAAAGCTGCCCAATCAGGCACATTGCCTCTCGGATTACCCAATGATTCCAGATAAATAGCTTTGGTTTTATCGTCAATCAGCTTTTCAAAAGAAGCCGGATCGTCGCCTTCGGCAAAACGCGCTTCGATGCCCAATCGCTTGAAAGCCACTTTAAACTGATTGTAAGTACCGCCGTACAGGAAAGAAGTCGTAACGAAATTATCTCCTGCCTGCAGAATATTGTTCAACGCCAGAAACTGCGCCGACTGTCCGGAAGATGTTGCCAAAGCAGCTACGCCGCCTTCGAGTGCCGCGATGCGTTTTTCAAATACATCTGTCGTCGGATTCATGATACGGGTATAGATATTTCCGAATTCGCGCAATCCGAATAAATTCGCGGCGTGCTCGGTATCCTTGAACTGGTAAGAAGTCGTCTGATAAATCGGCACGGCTCTGGAGCCTGTCGTCGGGTCTACTTCCTGTCCTGCATGTAGCTGTAGTGTTTCAAATTTGTAAGTACTCATTTTAAAAATTTTATTGTTAACTAATTGCATAAAAAAAGCCTTCCACTGGGAAAGGCTGTATATTTCTGATATTGATAGACATACTAATCACCTTTCCCGTTCGTCAGGCAACAACAACACATCATCATATTGGCTGTTAAATGTTTCATTGAAACAAATATAGGGAAAGAAATCAAAAAAACAATAGTCTACCCATCCAATAGACAAAATATATTGAGTAAGATGGAAAATTAATACACCGCCAGTGTATCAAGACGATCTGACTTAGTGGTTACTTTGATATTTTTCACAAAATTGCCGATGGTTTCAATGGCACTATTGGCCTCCGGCATTAATCCACCGAAGAACTGCCACACATGCATCATATTCTCATACACATCGAGCGTAACATCCACTCCGGCCTTATGCATTTTCTGCGCCAAACGGGTGGAATCATCCAGTAAAATTTCGTTGGTACCCACCTGAATCAAAGTGGTCGGAAATCCTTTTAAATCTGCGAAAAGCGGAGAAATCAACGGATCAGTAGGATGGGCGTCGCCGTAATATCTTTTAGAAAAAATTTCCAGCAGATGTGGTTGAATCAGCGGATCCGCATCTTTCTTGGAATGAATGCTGTCACCACTCAGCGTCAAATCCGTCCACGGCGACAAGAGCACTGCGCCGGCTGCGCGCGGCAACTTATGTTTTCTGATCATTTGAATCAGCGCGAGTGTCAGGCCACCGCCGGCGGAATCACCTATGATGACGATATTCTCATAACCATCTGCCAGCATTTGTTTGTAGGCAGCCACTGCATCCTCCACCGCAGCGGGGTAAGGAAACTCGGGGGCCTTACGATAGTTGACAGCCAGCGCCCTGCATCCGGAAGCCCGTGCAATGCGTCCAATCAGTGCACGATGTGTGTTGTGGGATCCGACCACGTAGCCACCACCATGCAGATATAAAATAGTCTTGGTTTTGCCATAACCATCCGGAATAAACCAGGAAGCTTCCATACCTGCATAGCTCACATCCGTTTTTTTGACGAAGCGCGGGAATTTCAGGATATTCGAAATCCGTTCAAAGCCTACGCGAACAGTATTGGATTCCGTTTTATGAACGAATAAACTTCTTCTGAAAACGTTTATGAATGTCTTTACCGTTATACTTTGCACACTTTGCATACCTGCTGCTGATTTCTACTTATAAATTTAACAAAAAAAAGCGCGTTTTGCTCATTGATATTACTCAATAAAATCAACGGGTGTCAATAACCTTGTTTTATCAATTTACAGCCATCTGACTATCCGTTTGCAGGCAAGTCACTTAATGAAGTAAACAGAATCACCACATCAGCAACAAAAGCGGAGTAAATTTTGCTTAGTTTTCTTATTTCAGCGGAATTTGATTTGCAATAGCATACAAAGAAAGCCTCCGAAGATTTCAGATAAAAACTATTCGCTGATTAAAATAAAATAATCCCATTACAGCAATGCCTCATACAGCACTTCCACCGGATGTTTGGCCTGCTTGTGTGTGCCGTCTTTTATCTGGTGGCGGCAGCTCGTGCCGGGCGCAGCAATTATTGTTTCAGGGGCAGCATTTCTGACCGCAGGGAATAAAACGAGTTCACCTACTTTCATCGATACCTCAAAATGTTCCTCTTCGTATCCGAAACTACCGGCCATCCCGCAGCAGCCGCTCGGAATCACCTCTACATTATAATTCTCCGGCAATCCGCACACCCATGCCGAATAGTCGACACTCGAAAGCGCTTTCTGGTGACAGTGTCCGTGCAATTTGATGGTTTTGCTTTCTTTGGTGAACTGGCTCGCATTGATATTGCCTTTTTGAATTTCCTGTCCTATGAATTCATCTATGATAAAACAATATTTACCCAGATTTTTCGCGGCTTCCACTTCCGATTTATCGACGAGTCGCGGATATTCATCGCGGAAAGTAAGAATGGCAGAAGGCTCCAGCCCTACCAGCGGTACATCCTTGTTCACCCATGTTTTGAAAATACGTACATTCTCTTTTGCCAGTTGCTGCGCGGGCTCCAGCAATCCTTTCGACAGATGAGCGCGGCCACTGTCCACATGATTGACAGCGGCCACTTCATAGCCCAGGCGAGCAAGCAATCGAATGGCTTTCATACCTATCTCCACATCATTAAAATTGGTAAACTCATCGAAGAAGAAATACACTTTGCCTTTTCGGTCACCGTTGACTTCATACGCTTTCGGATTTTTTCGATACCAGTCCAGCAATGTCTGCTTATAATACAAAGGCATCGAACGCTGAGGTGCAATGCGCAGGATTTTCTTCATCACGGAAGCAGTGAATTTATTCGACAAGCCAAAATTGCTCAGCGCCGGAAACAACATCGCCAGCTTGCTCAGTTGTCCGATATTGGCAATCGCTTTAGTGCGCAACGGCACACCGTTCGACTTGTAATACTGATGCAGGAATTCGGCTTTCAATGTCGGAATATCCACGTTAGACGGACATTCGGAGGTACACCCTTTACAGCTCAGACACAAATCCATCACTTCGTAAATTTCCTGATGGTTGAATTTATTGACCTCCGCGGAATTGGTCAGGAAATCACGGAGAATGTTGGCGCGTGCGCGGGTAGTATCTTTTTCATTTCCCGTCGCCATGTAAGATGGACACATCGTGCCGCCACTGCCCGGCAATTTCCGGCAATCGCCGCTGCCATTGCATTTTTCCGCGGCTCTCAGGATGCCTTCATCTTTATCAAAATTAAACACGGTGTCAAACTGCCGCGTCTCCTGATTTTCTTCATATCGGAGTGATGTGTCCATCGGCGGCGTATCCACTATTTTTCCGGGATTGAAAATACCATCCGGGTCAAAAGTATATTTCAGGCGGCGCAACAACTGATAGTTTTTTTCGCCCACCATCATCGGAATAAACTCGCCGCGCACACGGCCATCGCCGTGCTCGCCGCTCAGGGAACCGTTGTATTTCTTCACCAGTTCTGCAGTTTCCGTCGCGATAGTGCGGAATAAAACACGATCTTCTTTTTTCTTCAGGTCGAGGATTGGACGCAAATGCAACTCACCCGCGCCGGCATGTGCATAGTACACACTGCGCTGCTGATGCCGATTCATCATATCGGTAAAGTCACCGATATACGCCGGCAAATCCTGCACTGTCACGGCAGTGTCTTCAATCACCGCCACGGCTTTGGCATCTCCCGGAATATTGGCCAGCAGGCCAAGGCCGGCTTTGCGCAGATTCCAGACTTTATTGATATCGCCGCCATACAGACACGGAAAATGATAACCCAGCATATCCTTTTCAAAATCCTGTTGCAACGCATCCACTTTCGCCGCCAGTTCTTCTTTCGTTTCCGCGTGGAATTCCACGCAGAGAATGGCTTCCGGATCTCCCTTCACAAAAAAGCGATTCTTGTTCTGTTCGATATTCTGCTTGGTACAATCCAGGATAATCTTGTCCATCAACTCACAGGCGGTAGGCGCATGCCGCATCGCAATCACCGTTGCCCGCAAGCTCTCTTCGAGGGTTTTGAAATGCACCGCCATCACCACCTTTTCTTTGGGTGGCAGTGGCACCAGATTCAGTTTTATTTCCGTGATGAATGCCAGAGTTCCCTCGCTGCCACAAATCAATTCGCACATATTGAACGGTTTCCCATCCGGTGCAAAGGGCTGTTGTTTCAGCAATTCGTCCACGGCGTAGCCGGTATTTCGGCGGTGAATATCGGGATGCGGAAACTGAGCTTTTATTTCCTGCTGTATTTCCGGCTGAGAGAGTTCTTCCTGGAGAAAATTATAAATATGTCCTTCCAGACTGCGCTGTTTCGTTTTTTCCTGAAACTGATTCGCATCTATGTTCTCAAAAACCACTTCACTGCCATCGCTAAGGAATGCAGTAATGGACAACACATGGTCGCGGGTGGAGCCGTACACGATGGAATTGGTACCGCAGGAATTATTACCCACCATGCCGCCGATCATCGCACGGTTGGCCGTAGAGGTTTCCGGTCCGAAGAAGAGGCCATACTGTTTCATTTGTCGGTTCA
>JADLAH010000117.1 GCA_020848315.1 Chitinophagales bacterium
CATCCTTATCCAACTCGTGTCCCATGCGGTCGCGTTTGGTTTTCAGGTATTGTTCATTATGGATGTTCGGAATCGTCTGAATTGGTACATTCTCCACAATTTCGAGACCGTATCCTTTCAGTGCCGCGCGTTTTTTTGGATTATTGGTAATCAACTTCATCTTGGTCACCTTCAGGTCGCGCAGGATTTGCGCACCAATACCGAAATCGCGCTGATCCGCCTTAAATCCTAAAGCCAGATTGGCATCCACTGTATCCATGCCTTCTTCCTGCAGTTTGTACGCGCGTAGTTTATTCATAAAACCTATGCCGCGGCCTTCCTGCATCATATAAAGTATAACGCCTTTGCCTTCTTTTTCCACCATCTTCATGGCATTGTGCAGCTGATCGCCACAATCACAGCGCATGGACCCCAGAATATCGCCGGTAATGCAAGAGGAATGGACACGCACCAGCACCGGTTCATGTTCGTCCCAGTTGCCTTTCACCAGCGCGAAATGCTCTTCATTGGTGGTGAGTTGTTTGTAGGCTATCAATCGGAAGTCACCGTATTTGGTAGGCATATTCACCTCCACTTCCCGCTTGATGAGTCGGTCGTGCTGCAAACGATATTCCACCAGATCCTTGATGGAAATGATGCGCATATCAAATTTTTTGGCAATAATCAGCAAATCATTGAGGCGGGCGCATTCGCCGTCTTCTTTCAGAATTTCCACCAATACACCGGCCGGCTCAAAACCTGCCAGACGTGCTAAGTCAATCGCGGCTTCAGTATGTCCCGTTCTGCGGAGAACGCCTTCTTTTTTCGCTCTCAGTGGAAAGATATGTCCAGGCTTACCCAGTTCCTCCGGACGTGTATCCTTGTTGACCAGTGCCAGAATCGTTTTGGCACGGTCGGAGGCGGAAATACCCGTTGTGCAGCCATGTCCGATTAAATCCACCGAAATGGTGAAAGGCGTTTCGTAATTAGACGAATTGGAGTTCACCATCAGGTCGAGCTGCAGTTCATCACAGCGATCCTCCACCAGCGGCGCGCAGATGAGTCCGCGTCCGTGTGTGGCCATGAAATTGATGATTTCCGGTGTGGCATTGCGAGCCGCCGTGATGAAGTCGCCTTCATTCTCCCGGTCTTCGTCATCCACTACGATGACCATTTGTCCATTGCGGATAGCCTCTATCGCCGATTCAATAGAATCGAGTTGTATGTTAGATTCGGTGGGTAGGTTGCCAGACATTGCTTTTGATTCCTTTACAAAATTTAATAAAACCGGCCAATACGGCGGCATTCATAATTATAAAATAGTGAAACCGGCGTAAAGGTTTAAACGGCACACCAAAAGTAAATAAAAAGACATCAACTATCGGTAAAATGAACGTTACGATTAGAATAAACAATGTGAATTTCAGCAAGAGCAGATAGTAGAGTATCAGCAGAAAAAAGGGCGTTTTCCAGCGCAGCACTTTATGGGAAAAGAAAACAAATCCGGACGCTGAACTTAACCGCCATGCCTGTTTTTTGAAATACCACAGATTCTGGAAATTGCCGGCCGCAATCCTGGATTTACGTGTAAATTCCTGGCGCCAGTCCGTCATCCAGTCTTCGGTACACACCGCCTTTTCATTCAGCAGCGTGTGATAGCCCGCAGCAGCAATGCTGAAACCGATGAAGAAATCATCCACCAGAAAATTATCCGGCACGGGCTTATACAGTTTTGCGCGGATGGCATAGCACGCCCCAGAAGGACCGGGAATAGTGGCATAGGCTTTGCTTTCTGCCAGCTTCAAACGGGATTCAAACTGCCAGTAATCTTTCTCCATTTCATTATCCGCCTGTCGCGGCAGCACCACCGCATCCACCAGTCCGACGCGCTCATCCGCAAAGTAACGCACCAGTTCCGGTATCGTATCGCGGCGGAAGAAAACATTCGCGTCTGTGAAAATCACAATCGCGTTATTGTCCGGCAGGTGCGACTGCATCAGGCTGTTCAACATAGCAGGCTTTCCTTTTCTTACTGCAAATGCCACACGCTGTACGGCGGGATGCGCGGGAAAAGCCTGTGCTATTACGCTTCCGGAATCGTCCGTGCAGGCATCCAGTCCGATGAGAATATGCAATTTCTGCAAAGGATAATCTGTGTCGAGCACGCTGCGCAGTTTGTCCGCGATAACGGCACTTTCATTATGCACCGGAATTACCACACATACTTTCGGCAACTTATCACCTGCCCCATAAGATGCCCTCTCAGTGGGCTTTTCTTCTGCCTTTTTATTCACCCAATACGGATACCAGAGATAAGTATATCCCAATATCAGCAGTATCAATATCAGCAGCAGATTAACCAACAGCGCGTTTTTTTGCAAATATTTTCTGAAGCAGCTTCATCAGTCGGTCCCAATTAGCACTGTACCATTCGCTGCGGAATACCACGGAATCATTATTGGCTTTATAAGTCAGGAAGAGCGCCAGCGGCATCAAAACCAGCGAAGACAGCCACATGCCTACTGCCGGCGGAATCACTAATCCTTTGGCGAGTTTTTCACCGGTAACATTCAATACATGGAATAACACAAAATACAATACCGCAATCAGAATCGGCGTACCAAAGCCGCCTTTGCGCACGATGGCGCCCATGGCGCCGCCGACAAACAGCAAGACGAGACAGGCAAACGACAAGCTGAATTTGCGATACCATTCGCAGTAATAATTCACATAACTTTCCTCTTTGTAGCCCAGTTCTGTAGCCGTCGACTGCATATAAGAGCTCACGGACTGCTGCGCACTGATGGCATTGGAAAGGCATTGCTGAGTGATATGCCGTTTGAAAATATCATCCGGTCTGATGACAGGCGGCAACGCGGCCATTTGTATCGGTGCGGTATCCAGCTGCGGCTTGAGCACACTGAAATAATTGCTGTTATTAACAGACACTTCCGCGAGTCGTTTTTCCATTTCCTTGCGCACGGAATCCGCTTCCTGCATCAGCTGCCGCGTATTGTACATGATGAAGTGCGTCTTGAACAGCGACTGGTCCGTACGGGTCATCTTGAATTCCGATAAGTCGAAAATCTTGCGCCAGCGCTTGAATTCCATCACCGTCTGCTCCTGTTTTGCTTCCGCCAGATAGGCATTTCTTTTCTGCACATCCTGGTATTGCTTGCCATTGTAGAGCGTCAGAATCAGGTGGCTACCCGCATTGCTGAGTGCGATTTCGCCTTTTTCTGCCAGCACCACGTTGTCGTTGCCGCGGCCCGGTGAATGGTCATACACGATGATACCGTACAGCGTGCGGTTGTCCGGATCCTTTTTCTGTATTTTCAGTGCGAAACCGGAAATACCGCGATAAAAAACACCTTCCTTAATGTCCAATGCCGGCTTCTGCCGCCGGATATCATAGAGCAAGGAATAAAATTTGAGATGTACTTTCGGCAGCACCGTATTGGAAAAGTAAAATGCCAATCCCGCCAGGAAAATCGTGAATACAATCAGACTGCCCATAATGCGGATGAGGGAAAGTCCGCCGGTTTTGTAAGCCGTGAGCTCATTATTCTCACCGAGTGTGCCAATTACCATGGTGGCGGCCAGCAAAATAGCCAGCGGCAATGCCATCGGAACGATAGTTAAAGTAAACAATCCGACCAACTTCAGTAAAAGACTTGTTTCCAGCCCCTTACCCACAAAATCATCGATGTATTTCCAAAGGAATTGCATCATGAAAATAAACGAAGTAAGACCAAAAGTGATGATCAGCGGCACAATGAAACTGCCCAATACAACCCTATCTACCCGTTTTATCATAAAAAAGATGCATACGAAAATAGGAAAATTTCGGCGAACCAAAGGAAAAGAATACGAGCGCCCGTCAGATACTATTTTCACCGGGATGTGCGTTAACTTTCAGAGCGGCTTTAATATCTGTTATTTTAGTTGACTTTCAGGGAAATAATGCTTATTTTTGCCCACTTTTTAAAATTATCCTACCAAAGTATGCGACAACTTAAGATTACCAAATCCATTACCAACCGGGAAAGCCAGTCCTTAGAGAAATATTTACAAGAAATCGGCAAAGTAGATTTATTGACGCCGGAAGAAGAAGTAGATCTTGCGCAGCGCATCAAGGCCGGCGATCAGGTGGCACTGGAAAGACTGACCAAAGCCAATTTGCGTTTCGTGGTGTCTGTAGCCAAGCAATACCAGAATCAGGGTTTGACGCTGAGTGACTTAATCAACGAAGGCAACCTGGGTTTGATAAAAGCAGCCCAGCGTTTCGATGAAACCCGTGGTTTCAAATTCATCTCCTACGCCGTATGGTGGATTCGTCAGTCTATTCTGCAGGCACTGGCCGAACAATCCCGTATTGTGCGTCTGCCATTGAACAAAGTAGGCTCTTTAAACAAAATCAACAAAGCATTCTCCAACCTTGAGCAGGAGTTCGAACGCGAACCATCCGCGGATGAACTGGCGGAAATACTCGAAATTACCCGCGAGGAAGTGGAAACCACTTTGGGCGTTGCAGCTCGCCACGTATCGGTAGATGCGCCCTTCCAGGAAGGAGAAGAAAACTCCCTGCTGGACGTACTCGAAAATACCAGTGCGCCGCGCACCGACCTGCAGCTCGAATACCTGGAATCACTCCGCAAGGAAATCGAACGCTCTTTGTCTACACTGACTGACCGCCAAAAAGATGTCATCATCTACTACTTCGGTATCGGCGTAGAGCATCCGATGTCGCTCGAAGATATCGGCGAGAAATTCGGTCTCACCCGCGAGCGCGTGCGTCAGATCAAAGACAAAGCTATCAACAAGCTGCGTGCGACTTCCAGAAGCAAATTGCTGAAAAACTACCTCGGCAATTAATCCATTTCCGACTTTTGTTATCATTCATCATAAACCAAACCTATTTCTTACCCCTTAACTAGCACATCATGAGCAATTGGATTGAAAAAGAGAAAAAAGCCCTTGAACTGATTAATCTGGCCGGTTCACTGTGGCTGGACAAAAACGTGGAATTAGTCATCTTCCGCAGAAACATTGCAGACGCACGCTACACGGAAGTACTGAACAATCACGAATATGCCCGCAATTACATTAATCAACCTATTACCGTAGAGATCTCTACCAATCTGGCTCATGCTATCTCCAGACTCGACCTCGCTCCTACCCGTATCGACCTCGGCACACTCGGCAAAGAGTGGTTCCAGGAAGGACAACCGGACTTCGACGCGTTTGTAGCGGAGAAACTGAAAAACTATATCGGTCAGGACAAGCGTGTGATTGAACCGGTAGATGTGGTATTGTTTGGTTTTGGCCGTATCGGCCGTCTGGCTGCCCGCGAACTCATCCAACAGCACGGAAAGGGTCAGCAGTTGCGCCTGCGCGCCATCGTTACCCGTGGCAAAAATACCGACGAGGAAATCAAGAAACGCTCCAGCCTGCTGCGCAAAGATTCCGTACACGGCAAATTCAGAGGCGTTATCACCGAAGACCTCGAAAACAAAGCATTAATCGCCAACGGCAATACCGTTCACATGATTGTGGCCGATAATCCTGCCGAAATCGACTATACACAATACGGCATCAACAACGCCTTATTGATTGACAACTCCGGTATCTTCCGCGACGCGGAGAAACTGAGCATTCACCTGCAAGCCAAAGGCATCGCGAAAGTGTTACTGACCGCACCAGGAAAGGGCAGTCTGCCAAATATCGTGTACGGTGTCAACCACCTCGACTACAACCCGGACAGCACCAATATTTTCACGGCAGCTTCCTGCACCACCAATGCCATCTCTCCTATTATCAAAGTAATTCAGGATGCACTCGGCATTGAAAGCGGACACGTGGAAACAGTTCACTCTTACACCAACGACCAAAACCTGCTGGACAACTACCACAAAAGTTACCGTCGTGGTCGTTCCGCTCCAATGAATATGGTCATCACGGAAACAGGTGCGGCCAGCGCGATCACGAAGGTAATGCCACAAATGGCGGGCAAATTTACCGGCAACGCGGTGCGCGTACCAACACCGGACGTATCACTGGCTATCCTGAACCTCAACCTCTCTACGGAAGTAGAATCCATTGAGCAGGTAAACGCCATTATCAAGAAAGCAGCTGTAGAAGGAAATCTGGTGGAGCAAATCGACTTCTCTACTTCTACGGAACTCGTGTCTTCCGACTGTATCGGCAACTCACACGCTTCTATCGTAGATTCCAACGCTACGCTGATTTCTCCGAACAAAAAATCCATCGTACTCTATGTATGGTATGACAATGAGTATGGCTACACCCGTCAGGTAATCCGCCTGGCTAAATATTTAGGTAAAGTACAAAGATTGACTTATTATTAATCATTAGCGCTCGCTGATTCAATTAATAATTAAACTGACATTTTATGTTTGAAAACTTACAGGAAAAGCTGGAAGGTGCGTTTAAGAACCTCAAAGGACAAGGACGCATCACCGAACTGAATATTGCATCTACCGTTAAAGAAATCCGCCGCGCCCTCGTTGATGCGGACGTTAACTACAAGATTGCCAAAGACTTAACCGACACGATTAAAGACAAAGCTTTAGGGCAGAATGTACTGACATCGGTATCGCCGGGACAGTTGATGGTGAAGATTGTCAGCGATGAACTCACCGAACTGATGGGTGGTTCCGTTGCGGAAATCAACCTCAAAAACAACCCGACCATCATCCTGATTGCAGGTTTGCAGGGTTCGGGAAAAACCACCTTTTCCGGCAAGCTGGCCAACTACCTGAAAGGCAAGCTCAACAAAACGCCTTTGCTCGTGGCCTGCGACGTGTATCGTCCTGCAGCGGTGAATCAGCTGAAAGTGCTGGGCGAACAAATCGGTGTGGAAGTGTATGCGGAACTGGAAAGCAAAAATCCGGTACAGATTGCACTGAACGCGATTGCACACGCCAAGCAAAAGGGACAGAATGTCATCATCGTCGACACTGCCGGACGACTGGCGGTAGACGAAGAGATGATGAATGAAATCTACGATGTAAAACAAGCGATACAACCGAATGAAACGCTCTTCGTGGTGGACTCCATGACGGGTCAGGATGCAGTGAATACGGCGAAAGCCTTCAACGACCGCATCAACTTCGACGGCGTGGTACTCACCAAGCTGGACGGCGATACCCGCGGTGGTGCGGCGCTCTCCATCAAATACACGGTGAGCAAGCCGATTAAGTTCGTGTCACGCGGCGAGAAACTCGACACGCTGGATATATTCTATCCGGAAAGGATGGCACAGCGTATCCTCGGCATGGGTGATATCGTGTCGTTTGTGGAGAAAGCGCAGGAACAGTTTGACGAAAAGGAAGCGCAGCGCCTGCACAAGAAGATTGCGAAAAATCAGTTTGATTTCGAGGACTTCCTGCAGCAGCTGAATCAGATTCGCAAGATGGGCAACATCAAGGATTTGCTGGGTATGATTCCGGGCGTAGGCAAAGCGATGAAAGACATCGACATCGACGACAATGCCTTCAAGAAAATTGAAGCGATTATCTTTTCGATGACGCCGGAAGAGCGCAGAAA
>JADLAH010000118.1 GCA_020848315.1 Chitinophagales bacterium
AGGAAAACCGACCGTAACGAATATCAGATGGATTGTCCCCGAGAATGAGGAATTGCGCCATATTTTATTCAGTATTGAACAGGCTTCGGAACATCCTCTGGCGGATGCGATAGTCCGGTTTTTGCAGCATACATCCATTTTTCTGCAGGATATTGCCGTTGAAAATATTACGGGACAAGGCATCAAAGGAGAATATGACGGACGCGCTTATTTTATTGGCAATTCCGCGTTGATGCGCATGGCAAATATTCACCTTCCAAATGAAGCACAGGATTGGATGGACGAGCAGACTGCCGCCGCACAAACGGTGGTTGTTTTCAGCGATGCTAAACAGGTACTTGCATTGGTCAGTATTGCGGATAAACTGAAATCAAGTGCAGTTCCTGCGGTTCGGTATCTGAAAGGAAAAGGAATCAAAGTATATATGCTGACCGGCGATAATGAACAAGCCGCCGCTGTGGTTGCAAAGGCAGTAGGTGCAGATGATTTTATGGCCAATGTGCTGCCTTCAGATAAGGCGGCATTTACACAAAAATTACAGGCTGCGGGAGAAGTGGTCGCCATGGTCGGTGATGGCATCAATGATAGCCATGCACTCGCGCAGGCCGACGTGAGTATCGCGATGGGAAAGGGAAGCGATATTGCCATAGAGGTAGCGAAGATGACAATTCTGTCAGCTGATTTACAGAAAATTGGACAGGCTATTCACTTGTCCGATCAAACGGTCATCACCATCCGGGAGAATCTGTTCTGGGCTTTTATTTACAATATCATCGGCATACCATTGGCTGCCGGCATATTGTATCCTGTCAATGGGTTTTTACTCGACCCGATGTTTGCCGGTGCGGCGATGGCATTCAGTTCCGTCAGTGTGGTGATGAACAGTTTGCGGTTGAAATGGAGAAAAATATAAATGAATATATGGAAATACTGCGTTTTAAAACCAATATCAATTGCGCCTCCTGCGTGTCGAATGTGACACCTGTTCTAACGGAATTGTTGGCAGAATCCGGTTGGAAAGTGGATACTGCGGCGCCGGATAAAATACTCACCGTTCATACGGAGACCGTATCTGCCGCCACTATCATAGCAGCATTGCAGAAAGTTGGCTATACGGCAGTATTACTGTGAATACAAAAAAATGAGCTTATCTGTAAGATAAGCTCATCTCCGGGTTCTGTTTCCGGACATCCGGCTATACCAATTCCATCAGTTCTTTCTCGCGCTGTATAGCCGCAGGGAACAGGATGTTGTTTTCCAGGTGTATGTGGAGGTGCAGGTCTTGCTCAAATTCTTTAAGCATGGCATAACTCACACGGTAAGTATTGCAGGCATCCGCAGGTGGTGTGTAGTCATTGCTCAATACCGCTATTTTTCGGAAACGTTCCCCTTCCGTATCGTGTTCGTGGCGCATCATATTCACCGGATTTTCCACGGTTCCGAAGTGCGGCATTTCAGTAAGTTTATTGCTGCCGGCCATTTTGCGGATAAATGGAAACAGAATCAGTTCCTCTTTTTTCATATGCATGGACAATTCAGCCGCGCATTCTCTGAACAGTTCGTAAATATCTACTACTTCCGGATGTTCTCTGCCGTGTACTTTGCTCACCTTCTCAAGATATTGTAGCAATAACGGCATTTTTTCATTGACATATCCGTGGTGTCTTTCTTCGATATGATTGGTCAGTTTATCCATCGGCCATTGCTTGTAATCTTCTTCTGTTACAAGATTTGCGGGCGGCAATGCCGTTAGTTGTTGGATAACAGCGTCAGAAGAAATATTTTTTGCCGCACAGGCATCCTGTATGGTGCGATTGCCTTTACAGCAGAAGTCTATGCCGAATTGTTCAAACACCGCTGCTGTGCGGTAATCCTGCGCTACTATTTCTCCGATTGTTTTTTCAATGTAGGAATTCATGATACATGTATTTAGGTATGAATGATTAATTGCAGTTCAAAATTACTTCATTTTATTTAAATCGGATAAAATTGTCCGATTAATAAAATGTTTTTAAGTCGTTTTTTATGATTGTGGTTATAAATTTTAATTTTTCGTCTAATTGTATGACATTCATCATATTGTATGATGTCAGAGTGGTTTAACATTGTAGGGTAAATGATTCATCACTAAAAATTAAATCAACTATGAAAAAGTTAATTTCTTATGGAATAGCAGCCGGAATGATATTCGGTGCTGTGTCTTGTCAGTCTTCTTCCGGCGATGCAGCGGCAACAACGGAATCCTCTTCCAACACCGAACAATTGACCGGTCAGTCGGGTGTAGTGGATGAAGTATCACAACCGAATGTTGTGCAGGTCGCCGTCGGCAGTAAAGATCACACAACGCTGGTAACAGCAGTAAAAGCAGCAGAATTGGTGGATGCCTTGAGTAATGCGGGACCATTCACAGTGTTTGCGCCTACCAATGCGGCGTTTGACAAACTCCCGAAAGGAACAGTAGAAGGCTTGCTGAAAAAAGATAAAAAAGATGCACTGATTGATATCCTGCAATACCACGTAACGGTGGGTGTCTATGGATCCAATATGCTGCAGGACGGACAAACCCTCGGACAGGTGAATGGCGGCAATATTACCATCAGTAAAAAAGATGGAAAAATAGTGGTGAATGGCAAAGCTAATGTCGTGGCAGAAGTAAAAGCGAGCAATGGGATTGTCTATGTAATCGACGAAGTGCTCTTACAATAATTTCTGTATTATTATTTTTTATTGGTTTAATGCAAGCGGGGATTCGTCCCTGCTTTTTTTATGCCCTACAAATCCTTCCGGTTAAACTTGCGGGTGGAAATCATCACCGGTATTGCAATCCATAAAACAAGCGTGGCAAATGCGATAGAGGTTCCGATGGTAGTGCCGAAGAAATCCTTGAATACGGCGCCTGTATAGCCCATCAGCGCGGATTCATCTAGTCGGAGCAGGATGAGGATGCGTCCGAGATCGATAGGATTGAGCGCGCTCACACCGA
>JADLAH010000119.1 GCA_020848315.1 Chitinophagales bacterium
AAAGTTCTGTAATAGAACAAATGATTGTTGACCAAGGTAGAAAAATAATCCAAGAGGAATGGGATAAAATATTTAAAGGAAGCAACCTGAACCCACTATATTGATAATTAACTAGCTATTTGGTACGTAGTTTCGATATTCATTTATTATTCATCCCACTACTCCCACATCACTTTCACTTCTTTATCCTGTTGCCAGCGGTAGAAGTCGTCCTGTTTCGCTTTTTCCAGCACATTTCGTTTCACTTTCATCGTTGGCGTAATCATATTATTCTCCACCGTCCAGGCTTCTTGCATGATTACCAGTTTCGCGATGCGCTCATGGTTATCCAGGGTCGCGTTCACTTCCGCCAGCGTCGCCTGCAGGCTCTCCGCAATCTCTTCTTTCGACAGCTCCAGTCCATCTTCCAGCACCACCATCGCCATCGGCTGTTTCAGGTTGGCGCCCACCACACAAATCTGCGCAATCAGCGGATTCTTCGACAGCTCCAGTTCTATCGGTGCCGGCGCCACATATTTCCCTTTGTCCGTTTTAAACAACTCCTTGATGCGGCCCGTAATTTTGAGGTAACCATCTTCGTCAATCTCGCCCATGTCGCCCGTGCGCAGGTAGCCATCTTCCGTCAGCGCCTCCGCCGTCTTTTCCGGTTCCTTGTAGTAGCCCGTCATCGTGCAGTCGCTCTTCACCAGAATCTCGCCTTCTTCCGAAATCTTGCAATGCACATTCGGCATCGTGATGCCCACCGTGCCCACCTTGCGCTCGCCCGGTCGGTTGCCGTGCGAGTAAGCGCAGTTCTCGCTCATGCCGTACGCCTCAAATATTTCCACCCCCAGTTTTTCATACCAGTTCAGCAAGGCCACCGGAATCGGCGCAGCGCCGCTGATGATGAACTTCGCGTGCGCGAGCCCCGCGTTTTCCTTGATTTTTTTCTTTATAAGATCCGACAAAAACGGAATCTGCAACAGCGTATCCAACCTTTTCTGTGGCAGTCGCTGCAAGATTTTTCCCTGCATGCGCGTCCAGATCAGCGGTACCGCCAGAAAAACGGTCGGCTGCGTGTCGCGCAGATTTTCCGGCATCTTTTCGATCGACTCCGCGATGGAAATCGGAGCGCCCGCGTAGAGGCCGCCCATCTCCACCAGCATGCGTTCCGCGATGTGCGAGAGCGGCAGGAAAGACAGGAAACGCTCGTGTTCCGTGAGCAGTCCGAGCCGGTTGATTTCCTCCAACAGGAAAGTTGGCGCCGACGACATCGCCCGGAAATTGTGCATCACGCCTTTCGGCAAACCCGTTGTGCCCGACGTGTAGATGATGGTCACCAGGTCGTCCAGCGACGGCACATAATTTTTAGTCAGCGGCTGTTGCTGCGCGATGATATCATCCCAGTGTTTGCAGCCGCTTTGCGGCCAGTAAGGAAAATCTATGGTAATAATATCTTTTGGTACGGCGTGCTGCTGTTCTTTCCATTTCGGCGCCTTGCCCACAAACAGGATTTTCGATTCGCTGTGTTCAAGGCAATAGCGGACGAGGTCGCCGGAGATACTCGGATACAAAGGCACCGACACGTGACCACTCATCATAATCGCCAGGTCCGCCATGATCCAGTGCGCGCAGTTTTCCGACAAAATCGCGATTTTGCTTTGCTTCGGCAGCTTCAGCGACTGGATATAGGCCGCCATTCTGCGCACTTCATTGCCCGCGCGTTTCCAGCTGTAGTGTATCCACTGCGACTGGTGTGCCTGCCGCAGGAAAGTCTGCGTATTTTTCTCCGCTTCGTACTGATAGAATTTTTCTAATGGTGTGATGAGTTGCATGCGTCTGTAAATATTTCCGAATATACTAAAATAGTCGATAAAATGGGCACGCGCGCGACGGTGGTTTTACATCTTATCTATAGTAAAGAATTAGCTTCAGTTATCCGGTGTATTTTGAATAGCAGACCTATTATTCCCCCGAAAGTGGGAATCTCACGGCAAGGTGGAGCTTTAGATTGCCTTTTACAAGGGAATGACTTTGTGCAAAATCAACGGTATTCAACTTTGCAGGAATCTCCGGCAATCCCATTTCTTTTCTTTTGTTAAGCAAAAGAGGAATCGTCAGAAACGCTTGTATTACAAGGTGTTTCCACTAAAAATCAGGGGGTTTTATAAACGTCACATACAATCTTAAACTTTCAGTAAGAATTGAAAGTATTGGATAATGTTTACACAACTATTTACTAAGCATTGGACAATTGACAGATAAAGGCAGGATAACACGAATGTGGAAATAAACTTTCAATTTTGCTTGAAAGTTTTGAATAAACAAAAATAACTAAATCAATACATTACCATTTAAATCAGACAAGATGAAAACAAGATTATTAGCCGTATGGGTATTATTCAGCAGTGTGGCGGCTTTTGCCGGAGAAAACGCGACCACCACGGCGCCGGCCACCGCAGTACAACAGGCATTGCCACCGGCAGAAGAAACCAGCACTAACATAGAGGAAGAAGTATATGTCAGAAGATTTTCTTCCATCACCGAAATGGGCTCCACGATAGCGAAGGGACAGGGTTATTTTTCCGTCTATCAGGCGGTTGGTATCCGCGTGAATCCTCACGTGTTTATCGGGGAAGGAATCGGCATTCAGACAGCGCCGGAAAGAGGTATACAAGTGCAGTTGCTGACCGACCTGCGAGTGTATGCACTGGACAGAAAAGTGACGCCGGTATTTTTGGTACAAGCCGGTATGAATAAAGGTGGCAACGGTACTTTTTCTCAAAGTGAAAAAGAACGCCTCGGCGATACGCAGTTAAACATCAATGCCGGTGCCGGTGTAATGTTTCAAGCCCGACCGAATGCAGCCTTCACCTTAAACGGCGGCTATTCTTTGTACTCCGATATGAACCGCAACCTGCATGGTGCTTTCGTGAAGATTGGCTATGTGTTTTAAGAGAACGCATTTGCAGTAAACGTCCCTCAACAGGATGAAAAAACGCGCGGCCAAAGGCCGCGCGTTTCACATGTATGATAGACATGGTTTTAGTTTTCCCAAACGACAACAGTGCTGCTTTTGTACCAGGTTTCGTACATCGGCGTTTTCTCTTTTTCAAGCACATTGCGTTTTACTTTCATAGTCGGGGTGAGCAGGTTGTTGTCCACGGTCCATTCGTCGCGCATCACCACCATTTTCTTGATTTTTTCGTGTTTATCCAGGATTTCGTTTACTTCCTTCATCGTGGCTTCCAGACTTTCGCAGAGAGCTTCTTTTTCTTCCGCTTTGCCATCGGCAGACAAGACGACCAATGCCATCGTCTGCGGCAGGTTGGCGCCCACTACGCACACCTGTTCGATGTAGGTGTTTTTAGATAAGGCCAGTTCTATCGGCGCAGGCGCGACGTATTTGCCTTTGTCGGTTTTGAAAATATCTTTCACGCGACCCGTGATTTTCAGGAAGCCTTCGCTGTCGATTTTACCTTCATCGCCGGTGCAGAGGTAGCCATCTGCGGTGATGGTTTCTTTTGTCTTTTCCGGTTCTTTGTAGTATTCCACCATGGTGGCATCGCTTTTCACCTGAATCTCGCCTTCTTCGGACAAACGCACCTGCACATTCGGCAGTGGTGTGCCCACGCTGCCCGGCTTGCGCTTGTTGCCACGCGATAAGTGCGAGTAAGCGCAGTTTTCCGTCATCGCGTACGCTTCATTGATGATGAATCCGATTTTTTCAAACCACAGCATGGTGGCTATCGGCATCGGAGCGGCACCGGTGAGCAGGTATTTTGCTTTGTCGAGGCCGAGGCCTTGCTTGATTTTGTTTTTGATCAGGTTGTTGATGATAGGAATTTTCAACAGCAAATCCAATCGCGATTGCGGCATCTTGGAGAGAATACCCATCTGGAATTTGGTCCAGATGCGCGGCACTGCCAGGAAGATAGTCGGTTGTGTATCTTTGAGGTTGGCGGCAAACAGATCCAGCGATTCCGCGAAGGAGATGGTCGCGCCGCAATAGAGTCCGCCCATTTCCACCAACATGCGCTCCGCGATATGCGACAGCGGCAGATAGGAGAAAAAGCGTTCGTCATTTCCTAATTCCGGAAGTTCCGAAAGTGCCCAGGTAGCCGCGTAGGAAAACGCGTGAAAATTATGCACGACACCTTTCGGTAAGCCCGTTGTTCCGGAAGTATAAATTATGGTGATGAGGTCGGTTGGTTTCGGATTGAAATTTTCCGTCATCGGTGGAGTATTGGCAATGATATCATTCCAGTTTTCATAGCCGGGTTCTGTCCACATCGGGAAAGAAATGCCTTTCACATGATCCGGTAATCCGGAGCGCTGTTTGCTCCAGTCATCGAGCTTGCCGATAAAAGCCACTTTTGCTTCGCAATGTTCGAGGCAATAGCGAATCAGGTCAGCCGGAATAGTAGGATACAAAGGCACCGAAACGTGTCCGGCCATCATAATGGCGAGGTCGCTCATGATCCAGTGCGCGCAGTTTTTCGAGATAATCGCGATTTTGCTTTGCGGCGGCAGGTTCAGAGAGCGCAGGTAGGCCGCCATTCTGCGGATTTCGTCGTCTGCTTTTTTCCAGGAGATGTGTATCCATTCTCCGTTAAAAGGTTGTCTCAGGAAGGTTTTGTCCGGCTGTACAGCCACCCAGTGGTTGAATTTCTCAACAGGTGATGATATTTGCATACTTGTAAATAGTTAGAGATGAACTGTATTAAGGACACTAAATATAAGCAGTAAATACTAAATTTTAACACTGGATTCATTTTTTTATCAGAATTTTTTAACAAGCATGCCTTTTCTGCGAGATACTATGTAAAATACACAGATAAACAAAAACGGCTGCCTCATACATGGCAGCCGCTCCCAAGTTTTTCCAATTGTAGTCTTTATGAAATGGAAATTGTTTTGGTTTTGTTTTCCGGAACTTGTTTTGCTTTTTTCGGAAC
>JADLAH010000120.1 GCA_020848315.1 Chitinophagales bacterium
ATGCAGCGCGCTCCGATTGTGGCCTGCATCACATGGCTGAAATGCCATATTTTACTGCCCTCTCCGATGGAGGCACCGTCATCTATAATTGCTGAATCATGCGCGAAATAGGACATTTTACATGGCTTTTGATGCTGCCTCGTTTTCAAAAAACAGGCGAATATGCTTACAAATATATTGAATCTCTTCTTTCGTTATTTCCGGATAAAGTGGCAGCGATAATACACTTTTGCAGAGCAGTTCGGTATTCATCAGCGAAAAATTTTCCTGCAGATAGGCTTGCTGCCGGTAGCAGGGTTGTGGATAATGTACCACTGTTGTGATTCCCTGATTGAACAAATATTGCTGCAGCGCATCGCGATTGTCGGAGCGTACCCGAATGGTATACAGATAGAAAGTATGGCTGCTGAACGGACTGCGGACAGGTAGATGAAGTGACGCGATATCATTCAAAGCGTCGTCGTACCAGCTTGCCACCTGTTGTCGTGCAGCGATAAATTGATCGAGATGTTTCAGTTTCACCTGCAGGATGGCAGCCTGTATGGTGTCGAGCCGCGAATTAATGCCGACGAGCTCGTGCGTATATTTTTTGGTTTGTCCGTGATTGGCGAGTTTCCGGATTTTCTGTGCCATCGACGCGTCATTTGTAAACACCGCGCCACCATCGCCGTAGGCACCCAGGTTCTTGGATGGATAAAAGGAAGTGGTGATAAGACTGTTGCGGCGGATATTCTTTTCCGACCCGAAAGACTGTGCATTGTCTTCGATAAGAAATATGCCTTTTTGCTTGGCAAATGCTGATATCGCTGCGATATTGCCCGTTTGTCCGTATAAATGAACGGCGATAATAGCTTTTACATCCGGTGAAAAAACGGCATCGATGGTTTCAGGCGTGCATTGAAATGTATCGGGATCGACATCGGCATAAACGATTTCATAGCCCAGCAGCCGGATTACTTCGACGGTGGCAATGTAAGTGAATGCCGGCACAATGATTTTGCTTCGCGGAGGCAGTTCGAGTGCCATCAGGCAAAGCTGCAACGCGTCCGTTCCATTGCCGCAGGCAATGGCATAGTCCATTCCGATATAGTTGGATAATGCCTTTTCCAGTTCCTGTATCTGTTTGCCACCCACATATTGTGCTTCCCGCAGACAAGCCAGGACGGCAGCGTCTATCTCTGCCTGCAGGGAAAAATATTGCTTTTGCAAATCAACAATTGGAATAAACGGCATATTGCAATTTCGAAAAATTAATTATTCGATATTAATTTCTAAATTTACGGAGAAATACGCACTAATTTATGCAGTTCCTGCAAAAACCTGTTTACATACTTCAACAGAGAAACACCTACTTTTTCTTTTCTGCACTGGTTGTGCTGGTAAGTTTGCTATTGTGGGCAATGAACAGAAATGTGGAGTCCGGAGACCATTATACCTATCTTTTTTATCTGAAGGGATTCGAAGCAGGAAGATATTCTTACTGGTATTTTCTGGAGGATTATATTCCTGATACGTTCCGCAATCCGGGATATCCCTTGTTTTTGTATTTGCTTAGTTTCATCAGTCCGTCTGTTCATTTTATTCAGTTTGTACAATGGGTATTGCTGATGGGTGCTGTGATTATCATGCTGAAGATTATTGAACTTTATCAGCAAGGATATCTTATCAAAAATCTGTTTCTGATTTTTGTATTGCTCAATTTTGTGACCTTATCCTACAGTGCGTATGTGTTTCCGGAGAATCTGGTGTTGTTTGTTATCACACTCATAGTATTTGTGGAGATAAAGTGGGAATCCGGTTGGAAGAAAACCATTTTGCTGGCCTTTCTGTATGGCTTTTGTTTTCAGGTGAGGCCAGTTATTTTATTTATCCCGTTCATCCGTTTTGCATACTATCTGTATTTCCGGTCAAAGGAAAAACCGCTGTTCAATATCGCTTTTATCGTTCTGTTTGCAGCAACGCTATTGCCGTATGCTTTCTGGAATAAGAAACATCATGACCAATTTAACATCACGCCACTAGAAGGAGGTGGCGGTGTGATGTATCTCGGCTACTGGAGTCCGAAAATGCTGAATGTGGTGGAGGACCGGTACTGGAGAAATGTGATGTATGAGGATGCTCTTTTTAATTTTGTAGATATGAAAGATGTGCCACATCATGTGAAATTATTCAACAACGAATGGGACAGCATCGAGCGCATCTGCAGTAAATATATGACGGCCAAAGACACGGCAGTATTGCTGGAAATGAAGAAGCATCCGCAATTGTTTGTAACATACAACACGACCTATACGCTGCAAAGAGAAAAACTACTGAAAGAACTGGCAGTACAACATTATCTGTCAGATTTAAAATACACGGTATCGCTTAAAACATACACCTTTTTCCGGCTTTGGTACACCGGACTCACCGCTAAGCAGTTTATGTCTGAAAGGATGAGTGTATTCATTCCGCAATTGCTGGCATTTCTCACAACATTTACCACCTTGCTGTTATTTATCGGCTACTTTTTGTATGCTCTTTTCCGGCGCAGAGATCTGTTGCTGAATATGATGATTCCACTATTCTGGTGTGCCTATTTTGCAGCCATTCATGTGCCATTTGCCATTCAGTCCAGATATACCATTCCGGTAAGATTTTTATATCTGTTTGTGCTCGCTTATCTGATGTATCATGTTCATAGCAAAAAAGAACAGCAACCGACAGCCATTCAACATTAACGGAATAGAAAATATGCAAGTGAAAAAAAAAGTTCTCTTTCTGTCACCATATCCTTACGGCAAAGCCGCCAGTCAGCGATTGAAATACGAACAATATTTTGACCATTTCGAAAAAAACGGATTCCATCTGGTGACGAGTTCATTTGTGGATGAAGATTTCTGGGAAATTATCTATAAACCCGGATTCACTTTCCGCAAAATTTTCGGTACCCTGCGAGGTTATATCCGCCGTTTTTTCGATTTATTCCGTTTGCATAAGTATGATATCGTCTATATTCATTTGTGGGCAACGCCTTTAGGGCCTCCCATTTTTGAGTGGATAATACGGAAACTGTCCAGAAAAATCGTGTACGATATTGATGACATGATTTATAAATCAGAAGGTTCCGCGATGAATCATCTGATTTACATGCTCAAGGGAAAAGATAAGCCGATAGCATTAATGAAATATGCGGATCACGTAATCACCTGCACACCCGATCTGAATGCATTTGCCATGCAGTATTGTCCGCATTGCACGGATATTTCTTCCACACTCGATACGGAGCGCATGTATCCGGTCAATACTTATACCAACGACAAATCGGTAGTTATAGGCTGGACGGGCACACATTCCACCGTTCCTTATCTGTATTTGCTCACCAATGTATTTCAGCAACTGGCCAAACAAAGAACATTCCGGTTGCGGGTGATCGGCAATTTTAAATTCCACATGGAGGGTGTCGATTTTGAATACCTCGACTGGAACAAGGACGAGGAAGCCCGTCAGTTGCAGGGAATGGATATTGGAGTGTATCCCTTGCCGACAGATGCCTGGGTGATGGGCAAGAGCGGACTGAAAGCACTTACCTATATG
>JADLAH010000121.1 GCA_020848315.1 Chitinophagales bacterium
AAACGCACTTCTATCTGCGGCAGTGTAGGAATCGGCTTCTGCCATGTATTTTGTTTCGGAATCAGAATTTTTGGTTCTCCTGTTTTGTTATAGCCATTGTAATTAAGGTTATAGCGGAACCATCCAATCAACTCCGACTTTGCAACTTCCGCCAGATTCAGGTCTTCAAGACCGGAAGCGAGATTCAAATCTATCTTGGTGATATCGCTGATATTTTTCGGATAAATCTTATCGCCTGTTTTTCTCTGCGCGATAGATTGATGCGCCCACGGGCCGATGACGAGTTTCTGCAAATCGCGTTTTTTCGTCAGATTGCCCATCAGCAAATTATGTGTTTCTATCTGTCCGTCGATAAAGATATCCCACCAGCCGGTAACGGCGAAGATAGGTACTTCCATATTTTTGTAACGGGAATACGTCCCGTTGGGATCACTTTCACCGTTTTCATCGACCATGGCGCGGCTGCCATCCATGTCCTTGCGCCCGAGTGAATTGGGATAATACCCACAAGGACTGCCTTCATAACGCACGGTTACAAAATGGTCGATGGCCTTGTTGGAGGCTTCAAATTTATCTGCTGTATTGTAGTCTTTGGAGGAATGGATAGCATCATCCAATCCGCCATCAATGGCCATCAGGTCATCGCGGGTATCCTTGATCTGACCGCGGAGCCACCCGGTAACCAATCCGTCACGCAGACAACCATTATGGAACCCTGTACTTTTATAGAACTCCAGTGGGCCAACAATCGGGAATAGACATTTCAGTCCCGGCTCATTGGGATTAATTTTGTGTGCTGCTGCAGCCTGCAGCTGATTATAGCCGAGCGCGGATGCACCGAATGTTCCGATGGAACCGTTGTAGACTTTATCTACTGTTTCAAAAATACCATCCCCGTTGAGGTCGTAGTTCCGAACCAGATTATTTTTAATGTATTCAATGGTGTTGTAGCCATCTTCATGGTAATTTCCGTTGCGCGGATCGCTGAGCGGAGTGATATCCAATACGTGTTTGTACTGGTGATAAACACTCTTTTTCCATGAGTCGGAATAGAGCGGCAGATAGGCACCATGCGAGGTATACCGTCCACGCATATCCTGCACACCCGCAGAATATCCAAGCAGGGAAACCGCGGAGCCAATCATCACATCACCTCCACTCTTATCGTAAGGTGTTCTTTCGAGAATCAGCGGCAACTGATACGGATTGGGGTTAATCTGTCCGTTGATAGAATCATAGATAATAAACTGAAATCCCTTCGGCAGTAACGTTGCCTCTATCGGGATGGTGATAGGCGGAAACGGGCTTGGCAGCAATTGAAATTCGAAGGTTTGCTTAAACACAAAACTGTCCTGCAAGACAGGCAGATAGATGTCTGTCATCAGTTTGGTGCCATCCGGCATGGTGAACGGCACTTGCGTGCGTGTAGCGAAATCCGTCAGGTCATCTAGCTTTCCGTTGATTTTTTTTCCGGGATATTCAAAGGCGCCGGGCGTCGGGAAGTACTTTGTCTGGGCTGATGCCAGCAGGACTGTACTGACAAACAAAAGGGTATGTAGTATTTTTTTCATAACATGGTTCTTACACTAAATTTACAAATAATCTGCAAAATGTTAATCTTTCTTAAAAAAAAGTTTCAATTTTGCCAACGAATAAAAATTGCATGGAAACTATCTTTCAGGATATCTCATTACAACAAGGGCTGCTCATCATTCTCAACCTCATTATTATTGAAAGTTTACTATCGGTAGACAATGCGGCGGTGCTGGCCACTATGGTAATGGATCTTCCGAAAGAGCAGCGCAACAAGGCCCTCAAGTATGGCATCATAGGTGCTTATGTGTTCAGAGGTATTTGTCTTGTGCTGGCGGCCTGGCTGGTAAAAATCTGGTGGCTGAAACCGGTGGGCGGACTTTATCTCCTGTATCTTTTCATCGACTATCTGTATACAAAGTCGACGCCGAAAAAGGACGATGATTTACTGGACAAGAACAGCAACGTACTGTATAAATATACGATTGGACTGTTCGGAAAATTCTGGTCTACTGTGATTCTGGTAGAAGTAATGGATTTAGCTTTTTCTATCGACAACGTTTTTGCCGCGGTAGCATTTACTGACAATATCTATCTCATCTGGATTGGAGTTTTCATAGGTATTCTGGCC
Organism: Chitinophagales bacterium; assembly: GCA_020848315.1. GTDB lineage: Bacteria > Bacteroidota > Bacteroidia > Chitinophagales > JADIYW01 > JADJSS01. Next base: position 2,165 of record JADLAH010000121.1, read on the forward strand.
ATGCGCTTTGTAGCGCAGAGTTTTGTAAAACTGATGGAAAAATATCCGTTTCTGGAGACTGCTGCCTTTGTCGTAATCGGGTTGCTGGGCATCAAGTTATTACTGGCCTTTCCTGCTCATTTCTTCCATACGTCTCCAGTCTTTCAGTTTATTGAAAGCGAAAAATTCGACCTGTTTGTTTCCATGCTGACCGTCTCCGTGTTCTTAGTGCCGATTATCACTTCCTACGCGTTCAATTTCCCGAAAAAAAATACTAACAAAGACTGATTATTTCTTTTCCGGATGCAGTAAGGTTTGCTGCATCTGTTCGAACTCCTTGTAGTAGCCCTCTACAATTGCATCGGTATCTTTCACCAGATTCACATCTGTTACCACGCCGAGACAGACTTTATTATTATAGCTGATAATGCTGACACCTACACCCAGTGGACTCGTCTGCGGCACCCAGAACATAATATCTTTTACTTTTTCTCCGGCCAGGAAAATCTGCTCGCGCGGACCGGGGACATTGGTGATAACGCCGGTTATCTTAGTGCCGATAAATTCGGCAAACTGCTGTTCCAGTTTGGGAGGAATCACATCCGCGAGTATATTCATCAGGTTGTAAATCAATACCGGCTCGATGGAATGTTTCAGCAACTCCGTCTTGTCGCGGATGTAGCGGATACGCTCCCCGCAATCTTTGATATGCACCGGCAGTTCGATGGAAAGCATACCAATCTTATTGTGCACCCTGATTTTTTCATCCTTCTTCCGGATATTCACAGGCACCACCACACGAATGCAGGTATCCAGCGGTTGTTTGTGTTTAATCAGATGGCTTCGCAAGGCGCCGGCAATCAGGGCCAGCAATATATCATTGACAGTTGCGCCATGCTGTTTTCCGATTTTTTTGATAACAGACAATGGCAATGGTTTTGACCATGCCGCCTTTTTATTGCAACCCAGTTCACCTTTATAAATGGTGCTCTGCACGGATTTCCCCAAAAACAGGTTACCTAATTCTTTGGTAATCGCCCAGGATTCTTTGAGCGCATCTTTAATGGTTTCGGGATGACTGATCAGTTCCTGTGCATTATGATAAGCGTCTATTCCTGCATCCATCATTCGGGAGAGGCTTTCTTTTACATCAGGTCTGTGGCTGATTTCTTTGGCTTCTTCCGGCAGGTTCAGACTGAGTGATTCTTCTTTTGTATTTCCTGCCAGCGAAAACAGTACGCGCACCAATGCGATACCATCTGCGAGCGCGTGATGCAAGCGCCATACCACGACACTGCCGCCTTCGTAGTTATCAATCAGGTGTACCTGCCACAAGGGTTTACTGCTATCCAGCGGCTGACTCATCAAATCGCTGATTAC
>JADLAH010000122.1 GCA_020848315.1 Chitinophagales bacterium
AAGGAGTTCAGCAAAGAAATTACCACCGGCATATCTGCACCACCAATAGGAATAGTGAAAAGAATACCATATACCACGGCTACCGCAAATAATACCCATACAATAACCGGCGGCAGACTCGTGCTTTGCAATACCACATATGCGGAGAATACCACCACTAAAAGTAGTAAAGCGTTATTCAGCATATTGTATTGTGGCAAACGGATAGGTTTATTCATTTTGCCGGCCAGTTTCAGATACGCGATGATAGAACCTGAAAAAGATACGGGTCCGATCACCATACCAGCGATGATGAATGCCATGGAGCTGTAGCCTTCGCCTGTTGCTTCAATTTTATGTACGACATGCGGGAATTCCGTCAGACCGATTAATGCGGCGCAAGCGCCTCCCATACCGTTGAACATGGAAACCAGTTCCGGCATTTTAGTCATTTCCACTTTTTTTGCTGTCATCCAGCCAATCGCTGTGCCTATTGCGATAGCTCCGAAAATCAACGCCAGTTTGAAAAACTCACGGGATGTCAGACCTTCTTCATGCTCATATAAAAAGATGGTGCCCAGAATAGCGACTCCCATACCAAACGCACCAATCAGGTTACCTTTTCGGGCGGTTTTGGCATTTCCCATCATTTTCAGTCCGACGATGAATGTTACCGAACCGATTAAATAACTTATTTCTAATATACCTTTCATTGTGTTTATTTGTGCTTTTAATTCCGCGGCTTCAATACCGTGAAAATCATGATTTATTTTTTCTTGAACATTTCGAGCATTCGGTCGGTGACGACAAATCCGCCGACTACATTGAGCGTCCCGAGGATAACCGCCAGAAAGCCAAGTATCAGTGCGAAGATATTATCCGGCTCTGTATCCAACATCACGATGATGGCACCCACGATTACTACACCGTGAATGGCGTTAGCACCGGACATCAGCGGCGTATGCAATACGGCCGGAACACCGCCGATAACTTCTACCCCTACGAAGATCGCCAGCACAATGAAATAAATCATTTCGCGATTTTCTACAAAAAAATTAAATATTTCCATTTTATTGAATTGTTGATGAATGAATGATTAACGACTGAAGTTTACGCTACTGAAGGATGCACTTTTTGTCCGTTGTGAACAATCAAACTACCTTTGGTAATCTCCTCTTCCATTTCCCATTTGAAACCGTCTTTTGAAGCCAGATGGTACAACAACGTCTGTATATTTTTAGCATACAAATCGCTGGCATTCATTGGCAACAGAGAAGGAATATTACCCTCACCGATGATGGTCACGCCGTTTACCACTATGGTTTCATGGAGTTTGCTGCCTACTACGTTGCCACCTTGCTCAACCGCCATATCCAGGATGACAGAACCGAACTTCATGGATTTCACCATTTCTTCCGTTACCAACACCGGTGCTTTGCGCCCCGGAATCAGCGCGGTGGTAATCACGATATCTGCTTCCGCTACATGCTTACCTACAAGTTCCTGTTGTTTTTTCAGGAATTCTTCTGATACGCCTTTCACATAACCGCCTTCCATCTTAATGGTATCATCGCCTTTTACCTCGATGAATTTACCACCCAAAGACATCACCTGTTCTTTGGTTTCCGGACGAATATCAGATACTTCCACGATAGCACCAAGACGTTTTGCGGTAGCGATAGCCTGCAAACCTGCAACACCTGCACCGAAAATCACCACTTTAGATGGCTTGATGGTACCGGCCGCGGTGGTCATCATCGGAAGAATTTTACCAATCTGATTCGCGCACATCAATACCGCCTTATAACCGGCAAGGTTAGCCTGAGAAGACAAGGCATCCATTTTCTGTGCACGGGAAATACGCGGCACAGCATCCATAGAAAATGCGGAAATACCGGCTTTTTCACAAGCACTCACGAGTTCCGGATTGGTTGCTGCCCACATAAATGAAAGCAATACGGCGCCTTTTTTCATCAGCGCTATCTCATCCGGTGTAGGCGCATTGACTTTCAATACGACATCTGCCTGCGTATAAACCGCATTTTTATCGGCTACGACAGCAGCGCCGGCATTGATATAATCTTCATCACTGAAGAAAGAATTCAAACCTGCACCGGCTTCTATCTGCACGGTAAAACCTTTGGCGACTAAATCTTTTGCCACCGCCGGCACCACGGCTACGCGGTTTTCTTTGAATTTAGTTTCTTTTGGAACTGCAATAATCATTGATTTTGAAAATTTTGTGTGCTAAAATAACAATGTTATCCTTTATTTTAAGCAATGTGGGTAAAAAATGAGGTTATGTTAAAATTAAAATGCATGCATTGTATCATTCCGCAGCAAAAAACATAAATAAGCCTAAAATCCACCCTGTAATGCTGTTTGATTGTATCTTTAATCATTCCAATTCATGCACAGAATTTTCCTGATACCGGTTTTATTTATCGTGGCCATTTGGGGCATACACATCGCCCATTATTTCGGTGGTTATAATTTTGACGCATTCGCGCTGTATCCGAGACAGACCGACACCTTCTTTACCATCCTCACCTCTCCGCTGATACATGCCGACTGGGAACATCTTGTGTCCAACACCTTTCCTATTTTGCTGCTGAGCGCTATCCTGTTTCTTTCTTATGAAAAAGCAGCCCTGAAAGTCTGGGTACTCCTCTACCTCTTTCCTCAGGCGCTGGTGTGGTTATTAGGCAGACCTTCCTACCACATCGGAGCCAGCGGCATTGTGTACGGACTTGCCTCCTATCTGTTCTTCGGCGGACTATTCCGCATGGATGTGAAAGCCATCGCTATTGCCTTCGCAGTGGCCCTGTTCTACGGCGGTATGGTGTGGGGCGTGCTACCCATTCAGCCGGGCATTTCCTGGGAATCTCATTTACTGGGCGCCATCGTAGGTGCACTGCTTGCATTTCGCCACAGAAAATCTCATTTATCCGAACAGGAACCATATATTCCGGACGAAGAACCAACAACTCCCGACAGAAAAACTTTTGATGATTTTATAAAAGAAAATCAGACAGAGAATTAATCATTCGCACTTTCCTTAAACGGATGGCGCACGATGTATTCCTGTGGTTTAATCCGCTTTAAAAAATAAGGCAATGACGCATTCAATAGGCGGTTGTTCATTTGCAGAAATGCCTGCAATGGCTTTGGCGTCGCGCCTATCGTAGTTTTTATTTCAGTTGCCGTGCGACCAAAATGAATAGTATGCACCCTACGCTGTATCGCCACCTCCACAAAATCCAGCAGCATCCTGTTGTACAATTTCAGCGATTTATTGTACTCATAATTCAACCCGATATAATGCACATGCAAATATCCCGGCTCTACCTGAAACAAACAAGCAAAACTCACAAGTTCCCCGTGCAGATAATAACCATACAACATGCATTTATCACCGTACAATGCTTTCACCTTTTTAAAGAAAGACACGTGCAATGTTGCCATATTAAACGCGACATGATTCACCACATTGGTATATAACTGCTCGAGTTGCGGCTCTTCCGTCTCAATATCCTGTATGGACAAATTTTTGACTACCAGCGCTTCCGATACTTTGAAGATTTTGCGGGAGCGCACTTTATATTTGGAAGACAACGATTGCATATAATCATCCATCTGCTGCCATTCCGGTTTCACGGACATATACATATCCGGTTCCGTCACAAAATCATGGAAAGAGCGCTGACAGTAGCGTCTGCAACGTTGACGGTCCTGCTGACTCACGCTGGCAATCAGGAAAGCCGCCGGTTTGGCGCGCGCAAAAGTATCGCGGACACGACGCAGGATATCGGGTAAAAATTCCAGTACGGCATCCTGGTCCTGCGCGATGATGCCCGTATCTCCGGTAAAAAACACATTTCCCACATTCAGCAGCGCGGTCGTTTTCCCGTCGAAAAAACGTGTCATCATGTTTTTGAAAAGCCCGCCGGATTCGGTATGGTATTGCACCAGATTATGATAATGAAATACCAGCGACTGAACATACACCGCTCCCAGCAACTCTTCTTTCCTGTATAACAACACATAGCGAAACTGCATATCGGAAGGCAATTGTTCAATCAACTGCAGAAAGTCGAACCGCTGGTAGAAAGGCGCCTGTGGGTGAATGCTATCCCACACAAGCTTTCCGACAGCTGCCACCTGTTCATAGACATGCAGCGTGTATTCATCGGACAAAGACAGTTGGTGTGGTTGCATAAAGGCGGTAAAGGTATAACGATTTGTATTAAATTTTGTTCCGGACGATATCGCATGTAGGTTTTTTGAGGAATTGTAACTATTTTTAAGAAAAGAAACCCACTATGGTACGAGGATTTATTGCCGGCGTAATAGCAGCCAATGCCGGAGAATGGTACATGCACAAATATATTCTGCATGGAAAAGGCAAGAAAAAAGACAGTTTCTGGCGTTTTCACTGGGCAGTGCACCACAAAACAGTCATGCAGCAGAATTTCCGCGATTCCGACTATGAGCACAACATCCTTGCAGCCTGGGATCCGCAAAGTAAGGAAGTAGCCGCACTGGCCGCCGGCGCAACTATTGTTTCTCCTTTATTCTGGGTAGCACCTGGCTTTACCATGGGCGTTTGGGCATCTATGTACAACTACTACCGCGTACACAAGAAATCGCATTTAGATCCGGAATGGGGCTACAAATATCTGCCATGGCATTATGACCATCATATGGCGCCGGATCAGGATAAAAACTGGTGCGTTACCTTCCCGCTTTGGGATTATGTAATGGGAACACGTGTTCCATACAAAGGGACAGAACGGGAAAAACTGGATATTGCAAGACGCGCCAGAAAGGCAGAAGCAACCGCGGCCAAACAAAATGCGTCTTCTCATGAAGCACAGCCACAGCCGAAGTTCAACTAAGCCTGCGGAACGCTGATTATTTCATTAAAAACTACCCCATGAAAAAAAACACGCTTGTTTTCACATTGATATTATTCGCCTTTTTTACAGGCGGATGTAAACTGGTGGACAAACTCACACAGTTCACTATTCCGTATAAAACTTCTTTCACGGTAACACCGGTCTCCGTCATCGGGCTGCCGATTGACACCGACTTCCCGACACCGGAAATCACGACCAACGCGGAACAGACTTTCAGCAGCAATAAAACGGCGGCTAATCTGATTGAAAAAGTCTTACTGAAAAAACTGGAACTGACGATCACCAGTCCGGCAGACAAAAAATTCGATTTTCTCAGCGGTGCAAAAGTATTTCTGACGGCGGAAGGTCTGTCGGAAATCGAAGTCGCTTCCATCAGCGACATCGACGATGCTACTGTCGGCAATAAAATTGCGCTGACACCTACCACCAAAGACCTGAAAGACTACCTGAAGAAAGACAAATTTACTATTAAGGTACGCACCACTACAGACAAGACTGTCACTTCCGATATTGACATAGATATAAATGCTTCCTTCTTTGTAGATGCTAAAATTCTGGGAATTTAATATGCCGCGACTTTCTTTACAACTCTGCTGTTTACTGCTGATTGCTACCTGCGTACTGTCAGGTTGCCTTTTCAAAGGCAAAGAACAACAAACTGACATCGACTGGTCGAAAAAAGACAGTCTGTCTTATCAGATGTTTATACTGGACACCACCGATGCAAGTTGCCAAGCAAAACAAGATATGTGTCCGCGGATACGGCTGGAATATCCTGTATTTAACACCACCGATAAAAAACTCGACAGTTTTCTGCAGGCCAATATCCTGCCGCAGTTACTATTGTATCCTGACAGCAATTTCAACAAGATAAGCGATTACATACATCATTTCTTTTCTTCCTACCGGCAGTTCCAGGAAGACATTCAATATGGCGGCCCTTCAGCAGGATGGGAAAGAGAAAAAATAGTGCGTGTTGCAGGAAAGAAAGGACTGCTATTTTCGCTGGAACACTACGAATACATGTATGAAGGCGGCGCGCATCCAAACAGTTATACTTCCTTCCACACATACCACCTAAACAATCTGAGTGAAGTGCGCATCGAAGATTATCTGCCGTTGCAGGACACAGGATTGCTGCGTATCGGCGAAGCTTATTTCCGTTCTGCTAATCATGTAAAACCCAATGAAACACTGGAAGATGTGGGTTATTTCATCTTCGGCGATTCGGAAGACTTTGAAGACAGTAAGGATTACGGCAAATTTCGGTTCAACGACAACTTTGCCATTACAGCCGATGGCATACGTTTTTTCTACAACACCTATGAAATCGGGCCTTATGTGGTAGGCGCGCCGGAGTTTACACTTCCCTACAAAGTCATTGAACCATTTCTAAAGAAACCACTTCCCTGATTACTGAATCACGACAGACTGTCTGGCCTGCACTTTTCCGGATACATCCGTCAATGTAATCCAGCACATGCCTGCCGGCAATTGATATTGTTTTACAGACACCGATACCTCCTGTTTTCCTGACGCAAGGTATGATAAAGGCAATGTTGCCAGCAAACGTCCCTGCACATCTGTAAACTGCAATGTGTAATTTCCGGCTATGGCGGTTTCAACATTAATTGCTATGCGGTCGGTCGCAGGATTCGGGAATACCGTCAACTGCATGGATGCATCCACAACATTCTTTGTGATTGATTTAACCAATATACTGCTGGTGGCAAAGCGTTTGATATCATTTCCTGAGGCAGTGACCGAGATATTATATACACCAGCGTCCAGTTGCTGCGGTGCCTTGCTCATATAAGCTTGTTCTTTTTCCTCCCAGTAAAAAGTTAAGGCAACCGGTGCAGACGACACCAATTCGCCCTGTGCATCCATATTACGGGTCAGGAAGCCTTGTATATTTACTTGTTCCGGATGTTGCGGCCACTGCGCGAGACTCACTTTCACCTGTACGTCCTGTGCTTCATAAGTCTGCTTCTCGGGCAGATGCAATTGTATTGCCGCCGGTGAACCATCCTGAATAAATGCGGTCAGCGGTGTTGTACTTTTCAGTATCAGCGCTTCCTGCGGATAAGCCGATAAATCTACTTCATGCACCACATCAAAGAGCGATTTTGTGGACACATAGAGTGGCAACTTTGGCAATATTTTTCCATGTATATCGGTCACCTGTACCTCCTGCGAATAATCACCCACCACATACAGTTTTCGGTTCGGATGCGCAGCCATCAGCAATTCATTTCCCTGTTCGAACTGAACATCTGAATAAGGCTGAAATGCCTGCACGGAAAGTTGTTCCTGCGGCTGTAGCGGAGCTTTCCGCAAAACCGGATTCGCCTTAAAATATTCTATTTCCGGCTGAACGATATCCCACATATAAGAAGACAACAACACATCTATATGATTCAGATTGGACTGCTGCGATGGCGGCGGTTCGGAAATATTGACTGCCCCCGGACGGATACTCGAATAGTATGGTGCGAGCCCGTCGAGGTACTGCTGATTCCGGGATGGATTATCGTACTTCGGCTGTACCTGCACGAGCCTGGAAATACTGCCGATAACAGACATTCCGGCACTCATCAGATCGCCGGCCAGTTTTCCGAATCCCGGAATATCGAGACACAAAGGCTGATAATCCCGGAATACCACTTTCAGGATATCATCCGGAATGGCATCCGGCAATACGGTCGTGTGGTTCATTCCCCAGGCTGCATAGCAATGGAATTTCTCAGGCTGGTTCTGCGGATGATTATCCATCATCGGACGCACCACACCGGCCATATATGCGGTCTGCATCTGATAGGATCCTTTTCCCTGAAAGACAGGCCCCACAATCGGAATAGCTTCCAGAATCGGGCGGATAAACGGATTGGCAATCAGGTCGGACATCGGCGCGCCCCAGTAAGGTGTGGACAAGGTAATCACGCCCTGCACACTGTCTGCCAGTCCTTCATTGTACAAGGCCCATTCGATATCAAAACCACCTTTGCTGTGGCATACAGCAATCACCTTATTCGTATTGTAATGACGGCAGGTCTGGCGTATCATCTCCGCGACAACCTTTCCGTTTTTCTCAAATTCATCGCTGTAGGAATGAAAGAAAAAAGCGGATTTATAACCTGCGTTGTAACACTTTTCATACCATTTATTTTTCGCCATAAACCAGGCATATCCATTGTCAAACCAGCCATGTACAAAGACAATCACAGGCTGCTGCTCACTGTTGGGCGGCGTAGCGCCGAGTACGACACTATTGAGTTTTGCCGGCACATCGCTGCAGCGCAACTGAGATGGCTTCGGGATAACCTTTGTCGTCACCGGCTGCGCAGACAACACGGATACGAATATGACACTCAGGAAAAACAGGTATAAATTTTTCATATCGCAATTTCGGGTTTCTGTTTTACAATATACCATCCACGGGACCGGCACCTTCCCGCAACACCACCGGTTCATCTCCGGTACAGTCGATGATAGTGGAAGGCTTATAACCGCCGACGCCGCCATCAATCACTATATCCACGAGATTTTCATAGCGTTCGTAAATGGCGGAAGCATCCGTAATATAATCGATGATATCATCTTCATGATGCACAGAGGTGGTCAGGATCGGATGGCCGAGTTCCTGCACGATAGTGCGGGCAATTTCATTATCCGGCACGCGGATGCCCACCGTTTTCTTATTGTTTTTAAACAATTTTGGAATGGTATTATTCGCTTTCAGGATAAACGTATACGGGCCTGGCAGACAACGTTTCATCAACTTATAGGTCGGCGTATCCACGCTTACCGTAAAATCGCTGATATGGGATAGGTCGTAGCAGATGAAGGAAAAATTCATCTTTTCCGGTTTTACATTTTTGATGCGGCATATTTTCTCCACCGCTTCCTTGTTGTAGATATCACATCCCAACCCATAAACCGTATCTGTCGGATAGATAACCAGTCCACCTGACTTGAGGCAGTCTACGACTTTTTGCATCTTGCGCATGTCCATATTATGTGGGAAAATCTCCAGGAACATAAGATGAAGTTACGCAAAATTCAGGGAAAAATCATGTTCTGGAACAGTCTTCCTCAGATAGTGGCCAGATTCGCCCATTGACAGATGATGCCGCCCATGATAATCATGCTGACTATCCAGAAGCCTGCATTGATGGCGATATAACTGAATCCTTTACGTTCGAACAGCGCATTCACGGCCAGTACCGGCAATGCCAGTGCGACACCGGTGATACCTCCGTGCAGTGCACCGTGATTGAACGTACGGAAATCATTGCCGTATTTGGCCATAACATCTGTAAACAGCTGCATAGTTTCCGGTTCTTTAAAATGATTCTGCAGCATGGAATAAAATCCCATCTGATGTATGACAATACCTGACAGCAGGAAGGAAATGAAAAAACCCAGCAGGTAAGTCAGTCCGAAAATGAGAAACATATTGGGACCTTGCTTAAGAGATTCTTCATTCAATGACGCGGATTTCATCCAGGCATTTCCAAACACCCGCGGATGATACCACACGAAACCGACGAACAATGGTACTGCCGAAGCAATCAGCAGTGTCAGAAAGAAATTGAGTTGCATAGCATTTGTTTTTGTAGCTGTAAGATAAAACTTTTAGCAATAAAATGTGTGGTGTTGAAGCAGTTAATTAAAAACGTTTGCATCCCGATTACCAATCAAAGTATAACACCATCTTAACAGCCATTCTACACATCCGCTATTGCCACTTATTCTGTATACATTTAACTTTAAGAAAAAAGAAACCATGAGATTTCTGATTGTATACAGTACCACCGAAGGACACACACGCAAAATAGCGCGGTTCATGGAGGAAGTGCTGCAGGAAGCCGGCCATCAGGTGGCCATCGCTGACGCTTCCGAGGAACCACCATTGCCGGAAAACTATGATGCCATCCTGATAGGTGGCTCACTGCATGCCCATCAATATCAGTCGGCCATCGCACATTATATCCGGGAACATATCGCACGGCTGAATAAAATGCCGGGTGCATTTTTCTCTGTCTGTCTGGCTGTGGCCTCCGACCTGCCGGAAGAACATGCGGAAGCCCATAAAATTGCCGATGATTTCCTGCATATCACCAACTGGAAGCCGCTGCTGGTTACTCAGATTGCCGGCGCGTTGCGCTATAGTCAATACGACTTCCTGCGACGCATCATCATGAAAATGATTTCAAAAAAAGAAGGCCGGGAAACTGACACCAGCAAGGACTATGAATATACCGACTGGAATGCCGTAAAACAATTTACACTCGATTTTGCTGCCAAAGCTGTTCAGGAAAAATAAATATCTTTGTCTGAATAAAGCTTCAATTGCTTTCCACCAGTTAATCTCAGCAAGATTCTTGCATCGCCGTTTGGTTTTGGTATATTTGTACGAGTATGTTCAGACACACAGGGAAACGCAGAACCTATAAGCACAATCTCCGAATTGCTTCTCTGCTTTCTTTTGTGGCCGGCACCGTCAATGTGGCAGGATTCCTTTCTGTAAAACAACTCACCACCAACGTCACCGGACATTTCGCCTTTTTTATCGACGAGATTTTTCAACTGAATTTCAGTCAGGGACTTGCCTACCTGTTCTATGTATTATTTTTTCTGCTGGGTTCTTTTGTTTCGAGTTTACTGGTGGAAATCATCAACAGAAAACAGGAAGCCTACATCTACATTATTCCCACGGTAACGGAAAGCATTATCCTGTTTGCCGTGGCATTGCTGGGCACTTCCCTGAGCATGCACCATCCGAATCTGCTGGCCTACAGTCTGCTGTTTGCGATGGGACTCCAAAACTCACTGGTCACGACCATCTCCAATGCCACCGTGCGTACCACTCACCTCACCGGCCTGTTCACCGACCTCGGCATTGAATTATCGCAATTGTTTTTTTACACGCATCCGGAACAACGAAACAAACTGTTGTCTTCCATCAGACTCCGACTGACCATCATCGCATTCTTTTTTCTCGGCGGTATCATCGGTGGCACCTGCTACACATTTATCGGACTGAAAGTACTCGCTATCGCGGGCGCTGCACTGCTGCTCGGCATTATCATCGACAGCGTCAAACTTCGTTTACTCTTACTAAAAAGAAAAATACAGCAATAGCTTTTCGGGCAAACATTGCAGCAGCCAACCTATATTTTAAATATCTTTACCGAAATCCATCGGGAATATCTATTCATTAAAACAACAGCTATGGCAAGTATTACATCCTCTATCGGCAAAGCGTTATACAAAGTAGACATCCGATCCGCCAGTGGCAACAGCATCATCGCGGATGAACCGGAGGAACTGGGCGGAAAAGACCTGGGCTTCTCCCCCACGGAGCTGCTGACAGCATCCCTGGCGGCCTGCACTTCGGCTACACTGCGCATGTATGCCGACCGCAAAGGTTGGGATTTACAGGAAGTCAAACTGGAGATTTCATTATCCCGAAACAATGAAAACAACACGACCACACTGGAGCGTACTATCACATTAATCGGCGAACTGGAGGAGGAACAACGGGCGCGACTGCTCGACATTGCCAACAAATGTCCGGTGCACAAAATCCTGACCCATCCTATTGCAATTAATACTGTTTTACAACCGGCATAACCCTCAGAAAAATGGGCATTGAAATAGAACGCAAATTCCTGGTGCATGCAGAACGGTGGAAGGCGCTGAAAAAACCGACAGGAAAATACCTGCGACAAGGTTATCTCTCCACTGATCCACAGCGCACCATCCGCGTCAGGATAGCCGGCAACAAAGGATTTCTGAACATCAAAGGCATCACCACCGGTGCGACAAGACAGGAATTTGAATACGAAATTCCGGAAGCTGACGCGGCGCAACTCCTGCAAAACATGGCGATTACACGGCTCTCCAAAATCCGATATCTTATTTCCCACGAAGGAAAGCAATGGGAAGTAGATGAATTTCTCGATGAAAACGCCGGACTGATTGTGGCAGAAATTGAACTAAACAGCGAGACAGAACAATTCCTGCTGCCGGACTGGGTAGCTGAAGAAGTCACCGATGATGCCCGATATTATAATTCCAATTTATGCCTACGTCCTTTTACCACGTGGTAAAGAAGAACAAATACTTAATTAACAAACGCCAAATAATTTCACAGGAATAAGATTTACTTTTATACCAGAAAGCAAATCCATGAAAACAACTATTCCTGTGTATGATGTACTGATTGTAGGCGCCGGCATTTCCGGCATCGGCGCGGCCTACCACCTGCAGCGCGACTGTCCGAAAAAGTCGTTCGCGGTGCTCGAAGGCCGCGATTCTGTGGGCGGAACGTGGGATTTATTCCGCTATCCGGGCATCCGCTCCGACTCCGATATGTACACGCTGGGATTTTCTTTTAATCCGTGGAAAAATCCGAAAGCCATCGCGGTCGGGCCTGCTATTCTGCAATACATCAAAGACACCGCCGCGCAATTCGGCATCGACAAAAAGATAAAATTCAATCACAAGGTGAAAGACGCTTCCTGGTCGGATGCAGAACGATGCTGGACGCTCACCATACAGGAACACGAGTCGGTGCAACAGACAAAACTGAAATGCAAATTCCTGTTTATGTGCAGTGGCTATTACGACTACGACAACGGCTACACACCCGATTTTCCGGGTATTGAAGACTACAAAGGAAAAGTCATTCATCCTCAGAAATGGGATGAAGATCTCGATTACACCCATAAAAAAGTCATCATCATTGGCAGTGGTGCCACCGCGGTAACATTGGTACCGGAAATGGCTAAAAAAGCGGAGAAAGTATACATGCTGCAACGCACACCTACTTATGTGGTGAGCCTACCCGGTGAAGACCGCATTGCCCTTTCCCTTCGCAAAAAGCTGCCGGAAGAAACCGCGTATCAGGTAATCCGCTGGACAAATATCCTATTGAGCATGGGCTTCTACAACGCTGCCCGTCAGTTTCCGGATGCCATTAAAAACTTCATCCAGAAGCGCATACAACAGCAACTCGGACAGGATTTTGATATCCGCCATTTCGACCCGCCTTACAAGCCGTGGGACCAGCGCCTCTGTGTGGTGCCGAACGGCGACCTGTTTAAGGCTATCAAAAAAGGAAAAGCGGAGGTGGTGACCGACCATATCGACCACTTTACAGAAAAAGGTATTTTACTGAAGTCCGGCCAGGAACTGGAAGCCGATATCATTGTGACGGCGACAGGCCTGAAAATACAGTTGCTGGGCGGCATGACGGCACATATCAACGGCAGGAAAATAAAATCATCGGATGCGCATTGCTACAAAGGACTGATGATGAGCGATGCGCCTAATTTTGCGTTTATCGTGGGCTACACCAACTCATCGTGGACGCTGAAGGCTGACCTGAGCAGTCAGTATGTGACGCGACTGCTTAATTACATGGATAAAAAACACTATGAAGTCTGCACACCGCGTTTCAAGAGCGACAAAATGCAATCTCGCCCGCTGCTCGACTTTGATGCCGGCTATGTGAAACGCGCATTTGATGAACTCCCTAAACAAGGCGACAAAATGCCATGGATGGTGTATCAGAATTACATTGTGGATGCCCTGTCACTCAAATTCAGCCCTATCCACGATTCGTATCTGGAGTATAAATAATGGGGAATAATGGAAAATGCAAAATTGATAATGAACAATTACTAATTTTTCATACGCTGTTTTACGAAGGTTGTTCTCCTATTGAATGAAATGTAACAATTGTTACTGCGCATTTACGAGAAAGAGATTACCTTGTAGGTGATGAATAGTTGCGTATTCAGGCAAATAGATATAACTTCTGTAAAACACCATATCCATGAGTTATCATTTCAGCAAACAACTTCCGGGCATTTCCTTTGATGCTGCCGTTGAGAAAACCACCAACGCCCTGAAAACCGAAGGGTTCGGCGTACTGACGGATATCGACATACAGCAAACGCTGAAAAACAAAATCAACGCGGATTTCCGTAAATACCGGATTCTCGGTGCCTGCAACCCGCACTTCGCCCATCAGGCATTACAGGCGGAAGGCCATATCGGTGTATTTCTGCCCTGCAACGTGATTGTACAGGAACTCGAAGACGGGACAGTAGAAGTCAGCGCCGTAGATCCCGTGGCTTCCATGATTTCTGTACAGAATGAACAACTCGGCGGACTCGCTACCGAAGTGCAGGATAAACTGAAACGCGTGATAGCACAATTGTAAACGATGAATACACTTGACAACAAAATTAAAGACGATTTAGTACTGCGGGAATCAATGGCATTGCAGCGTACCATCATGGCCAATCAGCGCACCTTGCTGGCCTACCTGCGCACTTCCATGTATTTCCTGATAGCAGGACTCAGTATCAGCCATTTAATGAAATTATCTTTTGGACTTCCGCTGGAAATTGTATTATTCAGTTTTTCGGGTGTGCTGTTTATTGCTGGCATCTTTCATTACCGGAAACAACAAATGCACATGCTTCTTTTGAGAAACAAATACGCGAGAGGACATAAGCAGTAAAAGAGGAATGGCTGCCTGAAGGCAGCCATTCCTCTTTATAAATTATCCAACGGATTATTTCGCTACCGCCTGCTGCACCAATGCAGCAGCTTCTGACAACTGAATCGCTGACTGTACTTTCAGTCCGGCTTCGTCAATCATCTGTTTCGCGATTTCCGCATTGGTTCCCTGCAAGCGCACGATAATCGGAATTTCAATATTACCGATATTTCTGTACGCATCGATTACTCCGCCGGCCACACGGTCGCAGCGAACGATACCACCGAAGATATTAATCAGAATAGCTTTTACATGCGGATCTTTCATGATGATACGGAATGCCTTTTCCACGCGCTCCGCATTGGCTGTACCGCCCACATCGAGGAAGTTAGCCGGCTCACCGCCACTCAGTTTGATGATATCCATCGTCGCCATCGCGAGTCCGGCACCATTCACCATACAACCTACGTTACCATCCAGCTTCACATAGTTCAGTTCCGCAGCAGCAGCTTCCACCTCAATCGGATCTTCTTCGAGCAGGTCGCGCTGCGCTTCCAGATCTTTATGACGGAACAATGCATTTTCATCGAGTCCTACTTTTGCATCTACCGCGATGATTTTATCATCCGATGTTTTCAGCACCGGATTAATTTCAAACATGCTGGAGTCGGAAGACTCATACGCTTTATATAATCGCTGTACAAAATCCACCATTTCCTTGAAAGCCTGACCGCTCAGACCGAGATTGAAAGCAATTCTGCGCGCCTGAAAAGGTTGCAATCCCACCATCGGGTCTACCCATTCCTTGAAGATTTTTTCCGGTGTATGTTCCGCCACCTCTTCAATATCCATTCCGCCTTCAGCAGAATATACAATCGCGTTGCACTCCTTTTGACGATCGAGCAACACAGACATATAAAATTCTTTGGTTTCAGAAGAGCCTTCGTAATAGGCATCTTCTCCGATAAATATTTTGCTGACAAATTTCCCCTGCGGGCCTGTCTGCGGCGTCACCAATGTCATACCCAGAATCTGCGCGGCTCTTTCTTTCAGTGACTCCAGATTGGGCGCAAACTTCACCCCGCCGCCTTTACCTCTACCACCGGCATGCACCTGCGCTTTCACGACCACACCTTCTTTTCCGGTACGGGCATTCAGTGTTTTCCAGGCCTCCACCGCTTGTTCCACGGTTTCCGCCACGATTCCTTCCTGTACTTTTACGCCAAACTGTTTCAGGAGTTCTTTCCCCTGGTATTCATGTAAATTCATCGGGTTAATTTATTTTATTTTACTACTATGCCGTCTTTTCATGCCATTTTTTAGTTGCGTGGCAAGCCAAAGACATGACAAATGTATAACCATTTAACGCAAAATCCAACATGTAGTTTTTTAAAATGTAGATAAAAGGGTAATATTGCATAAAAATAGCGTATCCAACTGCCTGCCGACATATTGAGACGTATTCCGACATTGGAGCTACTGGTGCACCTGCATCCGTATGCTTTCACGTTTGCCATCCTCGACCGCGAGCAGCGGAAAATAGTGGCTTTTGAGTCGACCGTACAGGAACACAGCACCGATAAGCAGTTGCCCGCCTATAGCATCGCGTCCTGGCTGCAACAACACTCGGATATGTTCGGCCTACCTTTCAAACTGAGCAGAGCAGCCGTTTTCTCAAATGAGTACACCATTCTCCCGGAAAAAACGGAACAGCCGGGTGCCGTATTCCGCCTGTTGGGTTATCCGTCCAACGACGCGCAGACTTACCTGAAAAATAAACTACAGGAACATTTCTTCGTTTATT
>JADLAH010000123.1 GCA_020848315.1 Chitinophagales bacterium
TATAATGCGGCTGCCGGGCCTTTCAGCACTTCGATGCGCTCGATGTCTTCATCCGTGGTAGTCATCATCTGATACATATTTAAACCCGTATTGGGCAATTTGGCCACACGGTTGTCTGTCAGCGACATCACATCACTGTTGAAATATCCGTTAAACCCTCGTACGGAAGGTGCACCGCCCTGAATACCGGATTTCATCACCTGCACACCGGAAATATTTTTGAGGTGGTCGGTAATATTATTACCTGCTTTATTAGCGATAGCGGTAGCATCTACCGACACGATAGAAGCCGGTGCATCCAGGATTTTTTCCTTTGTTCTGGAAGCAGATACCACCACTGTTGTCAGTTCCGTCTCCTGTTCACCCATTTCTACATTGAAAGATTGTGAACCGGTTGCAATCATTTTCACGTCTTCGTAGCCCACATAGCGAAATACCACTTCATCCCCTTCGTTCACTTTCATCTCATAGTTGCCGTCAAAATCGGTGACAGTACCTTTCATCTTATCACCTTCCACAAAGATATTCACGCCAATCAGCGGTTCTTTGCTGCTGCGGTCGGTGATTACCCCTTTGAGCGTAAACTCTTTATTGGATTTTTTTACAATTACCTGCGGTATATCTTTTTTTACTTTAGTGGTATCCTTTTCACGTTGTCCGAAAGCCAATACAGAAGTTACCATTAAACAACCAAACACAATGGTTTTGTGGGAAAAATTCATATATTTTACAATTTTACTACTAAAAGAAGACACATACTTACGTAATGCCTGAAAAATCAGGTCAAATATCTATAATTTAAAAAGAATAATGATTGCAATATTATGCACATCTGCAATTTACACGAAATGGAGTAACCAAAAACAAGTATAAATCACACTGATTTCTCAAAGTGTATCCGCGGGAATCCTGATTTTCATTCCATCCAGCTTTTCAGTCACCTGCAACTGGCAGGAAAGTCTGCAATTTCCGGTATAACAAGGCAGCGTTTCCAGCATACAAATTTCGTTGTCATTAGCACCTTCCAGATTGATTTCATCTTTATTCAATACTTCTACTCTGCAGGTACCACAGAGCGCCATACCACCACAGATACCTTCGATAGTCTCGTAGCCTTCACCTTTGAGCACTTCCATCATAGACATCTGAATACCCAAAGGAATTTCGAGTGGTTGAAAAGAAAAATCGTCCTGTTGAATGTATACGGTTATTGAATCCATCTAAAAACGGGGTGCCTTGCGGAATGAAAAATTGATTACATCTGAAAATTCGTACTGTTGAATAATTAGAAGGAGTTTACGCCGTTTACCGTAGTGTATTTCAGCGTAGGTTTTTTACCCAATATCAACTCGGATGCACTGTGACACATGATAGCTGCTTCGTGGAAGCCACACAGAATCAGTTTCAGTTTACCTTCATAATTGTTGATATCACCGATGGCGTAGATTCCTTTCACATTGGTAGAATAATCTCTCGTATCCACGTTGATGGCATTCTTCTCGATATTCAGTCCCCAGTTGGCAATAGGTCCAAGTTTCGGGCTCAGTCCGAATAATGCGAGATAGTAATCGCAAGGAATATCTTTCGCAGTTCCGTCGTTATTGGTAATGGTCACCGACTCCAGTTTTCCGGCGCCATGTAGACCTGTAATATTGGAGTTGAGTTCCAGTTTTATTTTCCCGTCAGCAGCCAGTTGTTTCACTTTATCCACGCTGTCCGGTGCGCCGCGGAACATCTCACCACGGTGTACCATCGTCAGTTCAGCAGCCACATCTGCGAGGAACATGGTCCAGTCGAGGGCACTGTCGCCGCCGCCTGCAATCACACTTTTTTTATTGCGGTATTTCTCCGGATCGAGTACCATGTACTCCACTCCGTTTTTCTCGTAATCTGCCAGATTTTCAATGGCCGGTTTTCTTGGTTCAAAACAACCCAAACCACCAGCAATGGCAATCACTTTTGCGTGAATTTTCGTATCGAGGTGAGTGGTGAGAATAAAAGAGCCATCTTCCTGTTTTTCAATTTCCTCCACACGCTCACCCAATGTGAATGTCGGATCAAACGGTTTTGCCTGTTCCATCAGGTTATCAACGAGTTCCTGTGCACCAACAATCGGATAGCCCGGAATATCGTAAATAGGTTTTTTAGGATAAATTTCAGACAACTGTCCTCCCACCTGTGGCAGATAATCCACCAAATGACAGCGCATTTTCAGCAAGCCGGCTTCAAAAATAGCAAACAATCCCACCGGACCGGCGCCGATTATGCAAATATCTGTTGTAATCATGATAATATGGTTTGAAGTCTACAATAATAAAAACTTCCGGACACCCGAAAGCACTCCAAAAATAGAAAGATATAGATTAAAGGAATGTTATGATTTCAGTAAAAGGAATATCAGACGAATTTATCATCCATTCTTCTAAAAATACAACTGTTGGTCAGCTGCTATATTTTTTCCAATTCAATTTTCAGAACGCCGTCTTTATATTTCACGGAGACAGGCTCATCTGCTACCGCCTGAGGCAATGCCACAGATTTGCTCCACGCTGAATAGTGATATTCCTTGACAACGAACTGTTTATCCTTTTTAGATGCAGCAGCTTCTTTTTCACTGCTGACAGTCAGGATAGGTCCGTTCACCTCAATTTTCACATTCTTCTTACTGAGACCCGGAATAGAAATGCTCACCTTATAGGCATCTCCATTGTCCCGGATATTCCAGAATGGTGTCATCATCACCACAGGAAGCGCCGGCACTTTTTTGGTGGTTTTCTTCACCGGCTTTGCTTTTGCGACAGCTTTTTTAGGGGCTGCCTTAGAGGTCTTTTTTACAGTTGCCATAGTTTTATAGTTTATTCATGGGTAATCAATACCGGCATTTTCACTTCATTGATGATGGTATTAGCCATGCTCTTTTTCAGCCATCGGGAAAAAGCAGTGCGCCCGTAAGCGCCCATCACAATAAATCCATTATCTTCCTGCATTTTGAAATAACTGAGCAAGGCATCGCCGATACGGTCGTGGTGTTTTACATCAATGGTCAGACTGGTAAAATGCTGATGCAATAAATCCTTTATATTCTCACTTTCTTTCAGGTGATTGGTGGCTTCTTCATTGAAGGCGACCAAAGTAGTTGCCTTGCTGCTCCATTCCGGAAAGAGATAGGAATACATTTTCATGGCGTATACACTGGACGGCGAGCCATCATAACACAAAAACACGTGATCAGCCGCTACTACTTTAGGTGGCACCACCACAACGGGACAGTGGGTATCTTCGAGTACATCCACCACAAAGCCGGATAACTGATGCGCCCTTCCGTAGGTAAAACTCATCTGCTGATCAATCACAAGCACATCCGCAAAGACGGATTCATCGAGCAAGAAACGTACCAGATCGGTTCCGTTGTACACATGTAATTTATGCTTCACACCTGCCGCATTGCATTGTTCATTGAAGCGCTTCATATTCTCCTGAATGTGCGCTTCGTCTTCTTTCTGCTTCTGGATGATATGGGTGTATTCAGCCGGAATCAAATCAAAAGTACCCGGAATTTCCGCGGTAATAAAAGACAAATCATGCAAAAAAACGCCCAAGGTCATCCCGCCAGCCTGACGGGCAATCTCTACGGCATACTGAACGGCATGTTCACTATAGGAAACGGCATCTATGGCCACTATTACTTTTTTCATATCCTGTAAGTTAATCAAATTTCGATAATTAGCCAATAAAAAAATATGACAATTATCAGGCACAGGATATAAATCAATACGCTCCTTATATCTTTTTCCAGTGGCCGGACACCCAGTACCATCCGCCCGATGTAGCCTTCCAGTGACCATCTACCCACACTGCTGCTTTCGGTGGCAGCAGCCATTTCCCGTCTACCCAGATATATTGTTGCTTTTTGGGGTGCCAGATCCAATCGCCGCTCACCCAAACATATTGATTTCCGGGACTTTTGGGTTTTACCACTACCACTTTTGGAGCGGCGGGTCTCACTTTCACAAATACACCGGGACGGGCATGAGTCACTATTGCCAAAGCGAACAACAGCAAGGTGAAGATAATTTTTTTCATAGGAATTGATTTTCACTTTTGACCAACCAAAAGAGAAAAGGTTTAATCCAAAATTTTTTTTTGAAAAAAGTTGCATATATGATTGATTTCATTTTACATTTAACCGATGATTTCAAAACTCATTAAGAACATACTATCCATTGGGAAAAAGGTAAAAACTGAAGAGCCTATGAAAGCCAAAACACCAGCTTCCAAGAAAGCGGCCAGTGCAAAAGCGCCTGCAAAGAA
>JADLAH010000124.1 GCA_020848315.1 Chitinophagales bacterium
GGAAAATGTATTGCTGGCGCAGGAAAATGTCACCATCTCACTTGATCGTTTCCGCCTGAATCAGTCGAATTCATTGGAGATAAAACAAGCGCAAAGCAGCTACGAACAGGCTTTGTATGATGTGATTCTGGCTCGTTATAATGCGAAGCTTGCCGAAATAGAACTGAAGCGGATGAATAATGCGTTGATTGCGGAATAATCTTATAATTGCACGGCGTTTCTGACATCGGTAACATCTTGTGCAATCTGTACTTTCAGTAAATCCCAGCTGTCGTATTTGATTTGCGGCCGGATATAATCCACGAAAATCATGTCGAGCTGTCGGTCGTATAAATCGCCTTCAAAATCGAGAATAAATACTTCTACCGTCAGCTTGCTGTTGTCAAACACAGTTTCTCGGTAGCCTATGCTTAACGCGCCTTTGTAATAACTATCGTTGATGCCGATTTTTACGGCATACACTCCCGAAGCCGGAATCAGTTTATGCGGATTTGCGATAGCGATGTTGGCAGTAGGAAAACCGAGTACGCGACCCACTTTATCGCCGTGCACCACTTTGCCTTTGATGGTAAACGGATGCGCCAGCAAGGTGTTGGCTTCCTGTATTTTTCCATCCAGTAACGCATTGCGCACTTTGGTGGAACTCACCGATAATTCATCAATCGTTTGCGCGGGAATTTCTTCCACGATGTAGCCATATTTATCCGCGAGGCTGCGCAACAAATGAATATCGCCTTTGCGGTCTTTGCCGAAGCGGTGATCGTACCCTATCACGATGTAGGATGGATGGAAATTTTTAATCAGAATATCTCTCACATATACTTCCGCATCCATGGAGGCAAACTCCGTGGAAAAAGGCGCAATCACCATATGCTGCAATCCGAATCCGGCGAGCAGATCTTCTTTCTCATCTATTGTGGAAATCAGTTTCAGTCGGTTGTCATCCGGATGCAAAACGAGTCGCGGATGCGGGTCAAAGGTGAGCAGCACGCTTTCACCGCCAATTGAATCGGCCAGTTCATTCATGCGTTTGATGATCTGCTGATGGCCGAAGTGAACACCGTCGTAGGTGCCGATGGTCAGCACCGCATTTCTGAAAGCGGGGAGATGGTCAAAATTTCTGTATGCGTGCATGAATGTGTGCGCTGATTGCGAGGCAAAAATACGAATTAGTTACTTATCCCGGCATTATCTTTTGTCGCCTGAATTGCCTGAATCAATTCTTCCACCTGCCACGCGTCTTCCACCGAATATTCTCCGATTTTCTCCCTGCGCAGGCTGTGCAGATACGCGCCGTTGTGCAGCCGCTGTCCGAAGTCATTGGCCAGACTGCGGATATAAGTGCCTTTGGTGCATTCCACATAAAATGAAATCAGCGGCAGTGCAATATTGGTCAGGTCAAATTTATGAATCGTGATGGATTTTGCTTTTACTGCTACTTCCTTGCCGGCTCTTGCCAGGTCATAGGCGCGCTTGCCGTCGATTTTTACAGCGGAATGTGCCGGTGGAAACTGTTCCTGCGTGCCCACGAATGTGGACGCACATTGCACTAAATTATCCTTGCTGATGCCGGAAATATCGAATGTCTGATTGACAGGTCGTTCCGTATCATAGCATTCGGTGGTGGCACCCAGAAAGATAGTGCCGGTGTATACTTTATCCGCATTCTGAATGCGCTCAATGTCTTTAGTCTTTTTGCCGGTGCACACAATCAGCAGACCGGTGGCGCGCGGGTCGAGGGTGCCGGCATGGCCGACTTTCAGGTTTTTGCCCCATTGTTTTTTTAAGGCAAACTTCAGTTTGTTCACGACATCAAAGCTGGTCCAGTCCAGCGGTTTGTCAATCAGCAATACTTCTCCTTCAGCAAAGTTAAAATGGGATTTCTTACTCATGTGATTTATTGGATAATGCCCATTTGTAATAACACCAGCACGATGATGCCCAGTGCAATGCGGTACCAGCCGAATAAGCGGAAGCCGTTTTTCTGGAGGAAATGAATGAAGAATTTAATCGCGAGTGCCGCTACGATAAAGGCCACGATATTGCCGATAGCCAGCAGCATCAGATTCTCTTTGTTGTGCAGGATTTCCGGACTCTCCTGATAGGTTTTCAGCAGTTTGTAGCCGGTCGCCGCCGCCATGGTAGGCACTGCCAGAAAGAAGGAAAATTCTGCGGCTACATTGCGGCTCAGGTTCTGCTGCATACCGCCGATGATACTGGCGGCACTGCGGCTCACGCCGGGAATCATCGCCAGACATTGCCAGCAACCGATGATAAATCCTTGTTGGAAACTGATATCTTTCTCTTCCCTGATGGTGCCTTTCTTGAAAATATTATCGATGAATAAGAGGACAATACCACCCACGAGCAGGCTGACCGCTACCGTCGTCGGACTTTCCAGCAAGGCGTCTATCTTGTCAGAAAAGAGCTTGCCGAATACCAGTGCCGGAATGACGGCGATGATCAGTTTCAGGTAAAAATGCCATTTTTTGAAATCAAAGAATTTCTTCCAGTACAAGACCACCACCGACAGGATAGCGCCGAGCTGTATCGCTATTTCAAATAATTTGGTAAAAGCGTCTTTGTGGATGCCCATGAAAGTACTGGTGAGTATCATGTGGCCGGTAGAGGAGATGGGTAAAAATTCCGTTAATCCCTCCACAATGGCAAGGATAATGGCGTGTATAATATTCATGCTTGCAGTTTTTTGCGGCTATGCCACGTCCTGTTGACTCGGTTTTTTCAAAATCGCCAAGATGATTACACCAAATCCCGACAATACAACAATCGGTGCAAGGGTAATTCTTCGGAAGGAATAGATTTCCGCTTCGTTAAATACTTTCGGGTCGGTGTTGCCGCCACTCATCAGTACGAATCCGAGGATAATCAGTAATACGCCCACCGCGGCAATAATATAATTAGTTTTGTTAAAGAGCAATTCCTGATTTTTGGAATTTTTCAGAAAGCCGCCTTTTGCTGCTGCCGGTTTTGCCGTGGCAGAAGGTTGTTTCACTTCTGCTGCCGGTTTGGGAGTTGGTTTATTTTTAGCCATAGCCATTTTTTAATAGAGTTCGTCCAGTTTTATCTTCAGGTATTTATTCACCGACAGATAGGTGCTGCTCACGGAAATCAGGATGCCGAAAGTGATTAATCCGATGCCTACCGCCGACAAAGTTACAATATCTGATCCGGTAAGTAATATGGAAAAACGGGAAATTGTCAGATAAATCAGCATTAACAGAAACAGGATGGCGATGCCCGCGCTGACGAGTCCCGAAATGACGGACTTAATCAGATAGGGTTTAATGATAAACCACTCGGTGGCGCCAATCAGTTGCATACTGCGGATGGTGAAGCGTTGTGAGTACATCATCAGGCGGATGGTGTTGTCGATGATTAAAAATGCCACCACCAGCATAATCAGACACAGC
The DNA here is from genome assembly GCA_020848315.1 of Chitinophagales bacterium. GTDB lineage: Bacteria > Bacteroidota > Bacteroidia > Chitinophagales > JADIYW01 > JADJSS01. The sequence goes on from JADLAH010000124.1 coordinate 3,432, forward strand.
ACCACAATGCCGATGGTAATCGGACGCAGCGTCGTAGCCGTTGTGTTTACCGCCAGGTCGGAATAAAATACTTCCTGCACACCTTCTTGTGCAATCAGGGCGGATTTCACCTCGCGCACAAATTCCGGATTGGAATAATCCGCTTTCAGATTGATGATAAAGGCATCAAACAAAGGATTCTCGCCCAGAATTTCGCGGAAGTTCTGACCTAGTTCCTTTTCAAACTGGTCGGCGGCTTCTTCTTTGCTTTTAAAAGTAACTTTCGCGATATATTCCTGTTTTTTCAGGTAGGCGGCAATGGCCTTTTTCTGATCCTCTGTTACCGTATTCTTCAGGTTGAGGTCGATTTGTACACTTTCCTTTATCTGGTTGATTTGCTTTTGTACCACAAAAACACCAAAAGAGAATAAACCGATTACAAACAAAATCATCGCGATGCTGACAATGGCATACAAAAAGGTAGGTTTGCGCTTCTTCGGTATTTTTGGTTCTAAATCTTCTGACATGGAGCGAAATTAAAGAATTTTTTGTTTAATTAATGCCGTACGTTATTAACAGCCTGTGTGATTGCGTACTTTTGCCGTATGAAAAACGCACCATTAGGCATTGAATTGTATTTGCACCCGACCTTTTTTGTAGATTCCGAACAACCCGATATTGCCCGGTTTGTGAAAAATACCATCGGACACGAACTCGACAAAACCAAAATTGCCATTAAATTATACTACGCTGTCCGCGACGGATGGCGCTACAATCCCTACAATATCGACCTGAAACACAATGCCATGAAGGCGAGCCACCTTTTCAATCGCGAAAGCAAAAGCGGCTATTGCATTGAAAAAGCCTGTCTCTACATTGCCTGCCTGCGGGCTGCCGGTATTCCCGCACGATTCTGCTTCTTTGATGTGCGCAACCACATCGGCGTAGAAAAGCTGGTGGAGATCCTGAAAACGGATGTGCTGGTATTTCATGCCTGCGCGGAAGTGTACCTGAATGAGAAATGGGTGAAAGCTACACCGGCCTTCAACAAGGAACTCTGCGATTATCTTAAAGTGGCTCCGATGGAATTTGATGGGATGAATGATTCCATCTTTCAGCAATACGACAGTGAAGGGCATCAGTTTATGGAATACCTGCAGGATTACGGCACTTTCCACGATATCCCGCACGATATGTTTGTGAAACGTCTGCACGAAGCCTATCCGCATTTTTTCCGAGAAAGAGAAGATTCCGCTTTCGATCGCCGTTAGAAAAATGGGATAAAATCATATGCTTATATGATATTTGTCATGGATTTTTTATCAAAAAAGATTCAACTTTGCCATAAATAAACAACAAAATTATGGCTGAGCAAAAGTACCTGACGGAATTACACCACGAACACAGAGAATGGCAGAATGTATTGTCTTTCTATGCTGAAGATATTCAAACCATGCGCAAACGCCTCACGGAAGTGGCCGGCAAAAATACGGATCGTGAAATGCACGGTTGGGTGGAACGCTTTGAAAATAAACTGATTATTCAGGAAGAGCAGATTGATATCCTGAAACACGATATCAATGAATGCGAAAGCAAACTGCAGGAAAATGTGGAAAATAATCCGGTGGCTTCCGACCGCAGAAAAATAGATGACCATGCCGAAATGAGAGAGCGTTTCCAGACTTTTGAACTGCTCTTCAATAAATTGCGCAAGGACCTTAATGCATTCGTTGCAAAATGGATGTAATTATTTGATTTTTCGATGATGTTTGTACCTCAGCCTTGTGCTGAGGTTTTTTTATTGTAACACAAGCATAAAATTTCCGGTAAATGTATTTACGCTTCTTTTGTTAACTTTACGTGCTATTTTTTACAGATTAATTTTTACCGAATATGATATACGATTTTTCGTCCATAGAACAACAAGCCCGCAAGAAATGGGCGGATATGCAGGTGTACAAAGTGTCTTCTGTTTCCGATAAACCTAAGTATTACGTACTGGATATGTTTCCGTATCCGAGTGGCGCGGGTTTGCATGTCGGCCATCCGCTGGGTTATATTTTTTCCGATATCTTCGCACGCTACAAACGCATGAAGGGATTTAATGTCCTGCATCCGATGGGCTTTGATGCCTTTGGTTTGCCGGCAGAGCAATATGCCATCCAGACGGGACAGCATCCGGAAAAAACGACGAAAGACAATATTGCCACTTATCAGAAACAACTCGAGAAAATCGGATTCAGCTACGACTGGAGCCGTCAGGTATCCACCTGTGAACCGGATTATTACAAATGGACGCAATGGATTTTCCTGCAATTATACAATTCATGGTACAATCTCGCGGAAGACAAAGCGAATGCTATCACTGCGTTGATAGCCATTTTTGAAAAAGAAGGTAATCACACTGTAAAAGCGGCTTGCGACGATCAGGTGCGCAAGTTTACAGCCGCCGAGTGGGCGACTTTTTCAACGAAAGAAAAACAGGATATCCTGATGGACTATCGCCTCGCTTTCCAGAAGGAATCTTTCGTCAACTGGTGTCCCGCGCTGGGCACGGTACTTGCCAATGATGAAATCGTCAACGGTGTTTCCGAACGCGGTGGTCATCCGGTAGAAAAGAAAAAAATGTCGCAGTGGTTCCTGCGCATCACCGCGTATGCCGACCGTTTGCTGAGCGGACTCGATACACTCGACTGGAGCGATTCCATGAAAGATATGCAGCGCAACTGGATTGGAAAATCTACCGGTGCGATGGTGTCATTCGCCCTCGAGCAGCATGCCGGAAAAATTGATGTGTTCACCACGCGTGTAGATACCATTTATGGGGTTACATTTCTGGTGATTGCACCGGAGCATGAACTCGTTGCGCAAATCACCACTGATGAATACAAAGATGCTGTCGCACAATATGTGAAAACCTGTGCCGCCAAATCCGATATCGAACGACAAGCGGAAAAGGTGGTGTCGGGCCAGTTTACCGGCGCCTATGTGCTGCATCCTTTCACCGGAGTGAAAGTGCCGGTGTACATCGCGGACTATGTGTTGGCCGGCTACGGAACAGGTGCCGTCATGGCGGTGCCGAGCGGCGACCAACGCGATTATCTTTTTGCCAAAAAGTTTGATTTGCCCATTATTCCGATTCTGGATGCGCAGCAAAATCTGGATACGGAGGCCGATCCGACCAAAGAAGGACGATATATCAATTCCGGCAGCATCAACGGCATGCAGTACAAGGAAGCCACCGCCGCACTGATACAACAGCTCGAAGAAAAGGGGATGGGCTACGGCAAGATCCAGTACAAAATGCGCGATGCCGGCTATTCCCGTCAGCGCTATTGGGGCGAACCGTTTCCGGTGTATTACGATCAGGATGGCATCATTCATACGATACCGGAAGATAAGCTGCCTGTAACTTTGCCGCAGGTGGATTCCTACAAACCAACCGGTACGGGGGAGAGTCCGCTGGCTAATGCCAAAGACTGGGAAAAACAACTGGGGTTGCCGGAAGGCTGCAAAATGGAAACCGACACCATGCCCGGTTACGCGGGCAGTTCCTGGTATTTCCTGCGCTATATGGATCCGCAAAATAGCAGCGAATTGGTGAGCAAAGAAGCCCAGGAATACTGGCAGAATGTCGATTTTTATGTGGGTGGTTCCGAGCACGCGGTAGGCCATTTACTGTATTCCCGTTTCTGGCACAAATTCCTGAAAGATATCGGCAAAGTCAGCACCGAAGAGCCCTTCAAAAAAATGGTGAATCAGGGGATGATACAGGGAGTGAGTAAGTTTGTATATAGAGTTATGTGGGGTGGAATTGCTCCTGCAGACTTTGATTTTTCAAA